>CAYVVK010001054.1:0-1886 GCA_964454855.1 uncultured Phaeodactylibacter sp.
GGCCTCGATATGAGGGAACAACACAAAGGCCATCTGCCCATTCAAATACTTTACTCGATGGGGTAAAAGTATTTGCTGACTGTAAGTTGGCGGACCAGCTTGTCATTACATTTTTCAACAAATACCTTTTACCATGAAAAATTTCTATTTACACTTATCGTTTGCTTTTTTAGCAACAGTGTCAATGTCTTGTTCGGATAACATCGGTGATTGTGTGACCATTCTAAACCCCAGTTGCTACCATATTCTCACACCGCCCTTCACTGGAAATTATTCATTCAATTGTGATATACCCGAGTTTTCCGTCATTCCGATCAGTTTCGGTGGATTAACATACGGCGAAGATTGCCTCGACGTCGCTCCTTATGATCTTGCGAGAATTAAGTTCAAAGTTCACTGTGCCGGAACATACTATGCCGACCCGCCGAACTGTCAAATTCCATCAGGTGCATGGACGTTATATTCCTCGGAGGAGTTCACGATGACAATTAGAACAAATGACTATACTGCTTCTGTTTTTAATTTATCCCTAGGAGAATGCGGATGTAAACCTCTGAGTTCGTTTTAAATTGTTATAGGAAGTTAGCAGAAAAGTAGGCGTGAAAGCCCCTTCGCCAATAAGAGTGTTACCATGAAACCTTTAGCTGTAGCGATTATCTTTTTTATTTCTATCTACGGGGCCGCTCTCGCCCAGGAGGTGAGTTTTCAGCAGCGGCTGACAGAGAAATACGCTTTGTATGATGCCATGGTCAGCGAAGAAAATAGGATTGCGCTCCTGCTAAGCGATCCCATCCACGGAGTTCCTAACCTATATCTTATCAGCGAATACAAGCCCGGTTTTCCGGCACAAAACGCCCGGCTGATCACACCCACAGGTATATCTGGCTTCACCTTTATCAATGCAAAAGCAGAATGGTCAAATAATAAAACCATATTAGCCAGAGTAGATCGAATCCAGCAGGGATATTGCTCAGGCACTAGCATATTATACTTCGATACTGAAACCGGCCAAAGCAGGGACTTTTGCCTGGACAGCATTGTCAACGGAGGCGAATCAACTTTTGTAACTGCCCCCAGTTCAAACAGTTATCTCTTTCTGGAAGATCCATCTACTTTTCATTCTTATCTGTACTTCTATAAAATAGATCAGAATGGCCGAGCCATACACCAAAAAAGGTTCAGTCGCTTTTCCCCCCATATAGGGATGCTGAAGCCGCAGGAGGTAGTTTATCTCGAAAGCACCAACAGCCTGGCCATGGTTGGCCACCTGGGAAACAACAACTCCCTCGCCATTCAGATGGACACTTCCGGTGCGATCCTTCAGCAGGTGGTTTTTGAAGACATCCTGCTGGACAAGATCATCACAGACGGCCAGGACGGCTACTTCGCCCTGGGCAGCACCACCCTTTACAGCAGCAGTTCCGGCAACGGCCGAGACCTGGTGCTCCTGAAAATGAATGAACACTTCAATATGCTGTGGGCGAAAGTCTTCTTCGCCGATCGTTTCAACTACCACCGGGCCGATTTGAAGCTGCTGCCCGGCCGTTCGCTGGCGCTGGCCTATTCCACGCGCGGCGCCTACCCCGTCATCCTGGCTAAACTGAGCCCGGAGGGAGAGGCCATCTGGGAAAAAGGCTATCCGCTCTACGAACCCCGCATCAAGGTATTCTCCGATGGTTCGCTCCTGCTGGCCACGCAGGTTCATTTTGATGGACAGGGAGATACCTTCTTGCAGGTGACGGTCGCCAAAACGGATACATCGGGCAATATCAGCGGCTGCGAGACGGCACCTACCTGCCTGAAAACAGCGGCTATCGAGATCATGGCCGCCCCTCTTGCCGCCGAAGCCTTCGAGGAGGCGCCGGGCTTCACAAAATGGGATCTGG
>CAYVVK010001055.1:0-1886 GCA_964454855.1 uncultured Phaeodactylibacter sp.
CCAGTCCTCCATCCCCGCCGCCGAGCCTTTCGCCAACCACCCGGGCATGCCGCGCCAAGCGGAGGAAATTACCCGGGCCACTGCCCGATATCAGGCGAAAGGCTGCAGCCTACGCACCAACGGAGCCCGGCTGGAGATCAGCTTTCCCGGCGTGGAAGCGGGCATATTCTCGGGCTACCTGAGGTATGACGTTTACAAAGGATCCAACCTGATCCGCCAGATGCTGATCGCCAAAACCGATCATCCTTCGGCGGCCTTCAAGTACGATGCCGGGCTCAGCGGCCTGCCGATTCACCAGCCGTCGGGCCTTCATTGGCGCGGGCTGGCCAAGCACTGGCAGGAATACCGGCTGGGGGGCCCGGTGCAGGAACAGCCCGTTCACGTGAAGAGTAACAACCGCCTGATCGCCGCCCAGCTACAGGGAGGAGCCATCGCGGCCTTCCCTCCCCCGCACCGCTTCTACTGGGCGCGGGAGTCGGAACAAAACCTGGGATACAGTTGGTACCGCAAGGACAGCAAAAGCACCTTTTCCTTCGGTATGCGGCAGGCCGAACAGGAAGAGGACCCCGAATTTCACCACAATTTCGCCCTGTACAGCGCGCGGCCCGGCAGCTGGCAGCACATGCCCCTGTTCCTGTACGTGAGTGCAGGAACAGGGCAGGAGGCCATTGAGGCGGCGCTGGCCTTTACGAATGGCGATCGCTTTCGCCCTCTGCCCGGCTACAAGGTAATGGGGCACCATTACCACGTGGGGCTCGTGCGGCGGCTGAAAGAACAGGGAGGGCTCAGCCAGCGCATCAATGACATTGGCAGCATGAAAGCCATTGGTATGGACATTTTCAGCATCATCGACGGGGTGCGTGGGCCGGCACGGCACGACCGCGGAGAAGCTTTCCTGGATGCCCTGGCGGAATACTACGAAGCGGCCCGGCGACAGTCCGACCGGGGCTTTCTCGTAATGCCCAACGATGAGAACAGCACCGGCGGGCGCCCGCCCTTTCTGGGCGGCCACTACGACCTGCTGCTCTCCCACCCTACCTACTGGCGGCCGCAGCGCCAGCCGGGCCAGCCGCTGGCCGAACCACACCCGAAATACGGCACCGTCTACAATGTAGGCAGCCCGGGCGACCTGATGGAAATGGCGGAGCGGGAAAATGTACTCGTCTCCATCCCGCACCCACGCTCGAAACGCTCCACCGGCTATCCCGATGCCATAAAGGACGAACCGCACTTCCTGCACGAACGCTATTTCGCTCTGGGCTACCGCTGGGGCATGGGCATCGACGGCTCCGAAACACGGCTGGGCGAGTCCCGCTTCCTTCCCCTCTGGAATGAGGCCAACAACTGGATGGCCGCCCGCGGCCTGCCGCCCAAGTTCGCCCTGGCCATCTCCGAAGCCCGCTCGGATAAGGGCCATCGGGGCAAACCGCCCTACGACGATGCCTATGGCATGTCGCCCGTCAATTACCTGAAGATCGATCAGGTGCCTACAGTCGATGACATGAGCCCGGTGGTCGACGCCCTCAAAAATGGGGACTTTTTTATTACCACCGGAGAGGTGCTCATCCCTCACTATGAGATTCGGGGAGCAGGGCCCCGGAGCACCATCATTGCTGAGCTGGAATGGACTTTCCCCCTGGACTTTGTAGAGGTCGTCTGGGGCGACGGAAAGCAGACAGGCCGGGAGATCATTCCAGCAACAGAGTTCCCCCCTTTCGGCCAAAAGCGCTTTGAGATCCCCTTCGATGCCACAGGCAAGAAGTGGGTGCGCTTCGCCGCCTGGGATGTGGCGGCGAACGGGGCGATGGTGCAGCCGGTTGGGCTGAAGGTTGACTAGTGCTTTGGGAGTTAATTAATTGACAGGTAGTTGGTGTTATAATAGATTG
>CAYVVK010001056.1:0-1146 GCA_964454855.1 uncultured Phaeodactylibacter sp.
TTACTAAAACAAAATCTCCATTCGTGAATATTCCCAATAGACTAAACAATATGCTATTAGCTGATAAAGACACATATACCGAAAATCAAAAAGCCCGATTAGAACGATTTTACAGATCTATAGCCCCGTCACTTGAACCTGTGCGAGTTCGATCCAATACCTTGAAAGAGCAATTGGAACAGATGAGAAGATAATCGGTGTGTTTAAGTAGGAGGGCAAAAAAGAGATTTTGTACTAAGGGAAAACGAAAAAGTTGGAAAATAAGGAGCCACCAGCCTGCAGCCATAAGCTTTTGCAGGCGTTTGATGGCCGAAGAGACCAGGTTGCGCACCGACTGGTAGCTGATGTCCATCACCCGGCAGATCTCGTCGTAGTCCATATCCATCTGATAGCGCAGGTAGATGGCTTCGCGCTGTCGGGCGCTGAGTTCTCCGAAGGCCTGTTTAAGTTCTCGCTGACGTTCCCGGCTGAGCTCATCGGCGATGATCTGCTCGTCTATGGCCAGCTCCGCTTCGAATTGGTGCTCTTCCGGCTCGGCGGAAGTTTCGCGCCTGTTATTCCGCTGTACGGCCCGGATGGTTTTTCGGCGCAGGGACACCAGCAGGTAGGAACGCACCGACTTGACGGCGCCCAGCTGGCCGCGCTTCCGCCACAATTCTATGAACAGTTCCTGTACACAATCCTCCACCAATTGGGTATCGCCGGAAAACTTACCGCCGTATTGCAATAAGGCCGCGGCGTGGCGCCGGTAGAGTTGTTCGAGCGCATCCTTGTGGCCTTCCTGCAATTGTTGCCATAGTAGTCCTTCATCCATCACTCCTTATTAATTTGAGGGGGGGCGGAAAAAAAATAAAATTATCGATTTTTTTTCAGTACAAAGCCGGGAAGCCTGTTTCCTACCCATGAAAAAACGAATTATTCCACCCAAAATCATCAAAACGATGCTGAAACAATTTGCAAAATGGAATGGGCTGATGTTGCTCGCTCTGGCTGTTTTCTTTACGGCCTGTAACAAAGAAGAAACGGACAGCCTTACGGAAACCGTCATCGAAACCCGCGATGGCGATGGTTACGAACAGTTTGGCGAACATGCTCCCGAGGGGCTGCACGAGGGCCCGCGCTGCTTTACCCTCGTCTTTCCGGTAA
>CAYVVK010001056.1:1156-1884 GCA_964454855.1 uncultured Phaeodactylibacter sp.
CCCAACGGCGATGCCGTCACCGTAGAAGATGGCCCTACCCTCCGCCAGCTGCTGCAGGAATGGCGCGATGCCAATCCGGATGTCCGCCTCTGCCCCCGCCTGGCCCTGCCCTATGAAGTCATTACCGAAGACGGAGAAACCCTGACGATCGACAGCCCGCAGGCGCGCCGCAACCTCATCCGGGAATGCCGCGAGGGCCGTCCGCACCGGCCGCGCCGCTGCTTCCGCTTCGTCTACCCCGTTACGCTGAATTATCCGGATGGCCACACCGCCGAGGCCGGCAACCCTCAGGAACTGATGCAGCTGATGAAAGAATGGCGCGAGGCCAATCCCGGCAGCGGGGAGCATCCCACCATCGCCCTGCCGGTTGACGTGCAGCTGAAGAACGGCAACGTCATTACCATCGAAACGGAAGAAGATTTCGCCGCCCTGCGGGAACGCTGCGGCCCGGACGGCCCGCCGCGCCGCTGCTTCCGCATCGTGTTTCCGGTAACGGTCAATTTCCCCGATGGCACCACGGCCGAGGCCACGGACCTGGAATCTTTTAAAAACCTGATGCAGGAATGGCGGGAAGCCAATCCCGACAGTGAAGAGCGCCCGCAGATCGCTATGCCTTTTGACGTGCAGCTGGTGAACGGCGAAATCCTCACCATCGAGACGGAAGAGGATTTGGCCGCACTGCGGGAGCGCTGTGGCCCGGATGGCCCGCCGCGCCGCTGCTTCCGCCT
>CAYVVK010001057.1:0-1881 GCA_964454855.1 uncultured Phaeodactylibacter sp.
CCCCAGCCGCAGCAGTGGGTCGAGCCGCAGCCGTAGTGGAGGCAACTAAAGAGAATACCGTTAGCCTTATCATATAAAGCGAAAAAGTGGGTGGAGGACGTCAGGTTATCCACCCACTTTTTTTTGCGCACAACCGGAGAGCACCCTTCATTGTTGAATCATTAGAAAATCACTAAGTAAATGGCATCTCGCATTCTCTCCCTTTCCGTGTTCTGCCTGTTCTTCATTACCGGCATTCATGCCCAGGACTTTAACGACGCCCTCCGCTATTCCAACTTTCAGGTGGGAGGTACGGCCCGCTCCATCGGCGTGGGCGGATCCCTCGGAGCACTGGGCGCCGACTTCTCTGTGCTGAGCACCAACCCCGCCGGCCTGGGCTGGTTCCGCCGCTCGGAATTCGTCATTGGCCCTACTTTTTACAATGCCAATACCACCGGCCAACTGACAAATGATCCGGAAAGCTTTCCCAATGAAGAAAGCCGGACCAATTTCAACCTGAACACCTTTGGCGTAGTCGTGGCCGGCAATCCCACTTCTCCCGACTGGAAGACCTTCAATTTTGGCATCGGCCTGAACCGGCTGGCCAATTTCAACCAGGATCTTTACTACGAAGGGCAATCCGTGGGCTCCCTCATCAATACCTTTCAGGAGCAGGCCAACGGCCCACAGGGCATCGATGATTTTGAGTCGGGCATCGCCATCGATGCCGAAGCCCTGTACGACCTGGAGCCACAGGACGGCTTTTTCGAAACGGATTTCGAACTGGCGCGGGACGCCCTGATCAACCGCAGCCAAACCGTGGAAGAGCGGGGGGCGATCAACGAACTGGTGTTTTCCTTCGCCGGCAACTACAAGGAGCGCATCCTGCTGGGCGCCACCATCGGCATACCCTTCCTCAATTTCGAGCAGGAGAAAACCTACCGGGAGGAAGACCCTATTGACGTGAACAGTGTACCTTTCTTTGAAGAACTCTCTTATACCGAACGCCTGGCCACCACCGGCGTGGGCATCAACGCCAAGCTGGGCCTGGCCTACCGCGCCTCTCAGTCCGTCCGCCTGGGCTTCGCTGTGCATACGCCCACCGCATTTAAGCTGGAAGACAATTTCAGCACCGCCATGGCCTATACTTATACCACTACTCAGGACGGCTCCGGCTCCGTCATCGAAGGCCAGGGGCAATCGCCGGACGGCCTGTTCGACTATAAGCTGCGCACCCCCTGGCGGCTGATCGGCAGCGCCGGTTTCATCTATAAAAAGGCGGGCTTTCTGAGCGCCGAGGTGGAATATGTAGACTACAGCGGCAGCAACTTCCGCTACGACGGTTTTATCGATGCCGAGCGGGATGCCAACGCCAGCATCAGCACGGAGCTGGAAAGCGCCCTGAACATCCGCCTGGGCGCCGAGCTGGCCTATGAGATCTTCCGCTTCCGGGCGGGCCTGCGGTTGCAGCAATCTCCCTATTTCAATGAGGACGATATGAACACCACCCTCAGCGGCGGCCTGGGCATCCGCGGGCGCAGCTTTTTCCTCGACCTGGCCTACCAGCGGCGGACGAATGAGGAATTCTTTATCCCTTTCCAGGCGGCTTCCGGAGATCCCGAGCAAGTCGCCAGCCTGAACAGCAATTTCAACCGGCTGGCGTTCACCCTGGGCTTTAAGTTTTGATGATCGCCGGCCGATGGCCGGCTTTTTTTCTTTAGCCACAAAGAATACACTAAGATTTGTCGTTTACGGGGTTAGCCTTCGGCTCGGATTTCAGGTAGGCACTAAGTTTGGAAGTATCTGGCAAGCTTTCAAACCCAAATCCCCTTTTCGCCCTTTTATCCGGTACGATACCTACCTTTGCCACACAAAAGCCAGCATACAGACTATGGATTCTCT
>CAYVVK010001058.1:0-1880 GCA_964454855.1 uncultured Phaeodactylibacter sp.
CTTACCTCCGATCAGCATCCGGAGCTGGGCGAGCGCCACGGTATCCGTCGCCTGCCAGAAAAAGAATGGATTGGAAAGCGGAAGGCCATCCGCTATAAGCGTCCATTCCTGCTCCCCCACGAGCTTGTATTCCAGCCTGCCAGTATCCTCCGGGCCGGCACTGCTTTCCCAGCGCAGAGGCGCCCGCCCGAGTGGAGAGATATTGTTCTTCCGGGCGGGAAGGGCCCATTCAAAATGAGCCAGGGAGTCCCATTCATAGGCGATAAAGAAGGGCTGAGGCCCCTGAGGCACATCAACCCCACGAATGGTGATCTCGTAGCGGCCGGCGGCCGGCAGAGTAATACTTATCTGCTCCTGATTATTCAGCCGGTCAGTGCCGCGCCTGGCCGGCAACTGCAGGGAATCGGGATGGGGGAAAGTGCGGAGTACCCAGGGTAGCCACTGTTCGCCGGTATTGGCCCGAACCAGGCTCAGGGAGAGGTCGTTGACCAGGGCCTTTGCTCCATTCACCTGGCCCGGCGGGTCTGTCCAGGCCAGGGTAAGCTTCAACTCAGCCACATCGGCGGGCAGCTCGATCACAAAGGTTTGTGCTTCTCCCTGCGCGGCAGTGCCGGTGAAGATGCGGTTTTCCAGGATCGTATTGACGGCTCTCCAGGCATTGAGGTTGCCGTAGCCGGAAACATAATCCGGGCCGGGCGCGCCCAGGCCATCGGCGCTGTTCAGCAGTATGGCCCGCAACAAAGCAGCCGGAGGCAAGTCGTCATTGTAAGTATTCCGGTAGGCCTGCTGCAGCAACAGGCTCAGGCCGGAAGTGATGGCCGCTGCTCCGGAACTGCCATCCTGTCCAAAAGCTACCAATTCCGGCTTTACGCGCCCGTCGAAGGCCGGCCCGCGGGAAGAGCGGGCATCCACCTGTAACAGCGAATCCACCGAGCCTACCGTCAGGATGTTCTTCGCCATCTTGAAATTTCCGCTCAGGTTGGCGAAGCCGGGGACTCCCTGATAGGGGCCGGCCGTGCTGGTGCTATCACCGATGTTTCCGGCAGAAAAAACATGCATCAAAGCAGGGTTTTCATAGGCCTGCTTATCGTAAGCCAAAGCCTCGCCACCGTAGTAATTCTCGATGCCCAGCCCGTATGAATGATTTTGGACGCTAAGGCCCGATTTTTCAAAGTAGCTCCAATCGTCGGGAAATACCCGGAGAAAACTGGAAGAGGAGATATTAGCCGCCCAGGCCACTCCTTTACCCGTATAGAAAGAATTGCCGCCCCCGGCGATCATCGTGGCCATGGTAGTAGCATGGCTGGCCACTACTTCTGCTCCCAGCCCGGAAGGCAGGTACCGGCCCCGGAAGTCGATATCTGAGCTATCGAAGCGAAACTCTTTAACCGAAACGCCCATCCCCGCGCCACTGAGCGCCGGATAACGGGCGTGAAGCAGATTGACTTTGTTGACACTAAGATCCAGATCCCGGATGGCCCGTTCTTCACGGGGCGCCCCTCTCCTTTCGTCGGCGAAGATCAGCGCGGGGAAAGGCAAAACGACATCAAAGAAAGTGGCTGACGGCAACTTCAGTAAAAGCTCCTCCGCCGGTTCATAGCGGGATCGCACCGCGGCTTCCAATCCTTCTGCCGCCAGGAAAGCCTCAAATTCGGCCATATCGGCCACTTTCACCAGGAAGCGCCGTTCTTCCGGCGCTTTCCGCTTCGCCTGGCCGAGCAGCACGGGAGACAGTTTCCAGTCGTCATTCGCCGGCAATACCCATTCGAAAGACGATGCTGCCTGCTCATTTTCCAGGGCAACGATACCGTAGGAACCCGATAGCTGGCTAAGGGATTGCGCGATAATAAGTTACTCAGAGTAGACGAAGTTATTTTGTG
>CAYVVK010001059.1:0-1879 GCA_964454855.1 uncultured Phaeodactylibacter sp.
GCGTCGGTGAAGACGTTGTCGATCAGATGGCGCGAGATCAGCGGCACCATCAGCTCGGTAGGGGGTGACGAAATCGGCATCATCACCGTACAGGACGAACAGGGCCGCACCCACAAGCTGCTCTGGCTGCGGTATTTCAAGGGGTCCGAGCCCTTTATCAATAATCCCTCCGGGATGATCGGCAAAAAGGCAAGGGTGACAGTAGAGCCCATCGAGGCCTACTCTCCAAAGGCCAAAGACTACTATAACCGCAAGGAGGTCAGGGAGGTCATCCTCCTGCAATAAGGCCGGCCGCTTTTTTCTGTCCGTCAGCTGTCAAATCGCCGTAGGTGGAATGTCAGAAATTAAATGAATTATTCTTAAATTAGGAGGGAAGCTTAACCGATTGTCTATGAAGCCACTTTACCTCCTGATCTTCTGCCTGCTTTTTATGGGGAACACGCTTCAGGCCGACCCCATCCCGGGCTATATCGTCACCAAGAACGGCAAACGCCTGACGGGTTATATCAACGAGATCTTCCAGTCTGCCCAAAGCAGCCTCGTCGTCTTCATCAATGATTTCGGTACGGTGTACCACATCGAGCCCGAACGCATCCGCGGTTTCGTGTTCAATGACAAGGGGCGCTACGTGGCCTATGAAAGCAAATACCTGCGCCACCACTGGCGCTACCTGCGCATACTTGAAAAGCACCAGGCCATCGACCTGTACCAGTCGCCGGAAAAACAACATTTCCTCAATTATGAAGACGGAGCACTGCGGGTAAAAAGCTATTCCGTAACCGAATATTGGCTGGAGATCGGCGATAAAAAGCCTACGCGCATCCGGCGCGGCAACTTCAAACGAAAAATACGGCGCATGATCCGCCGACAACTGCCGGATACCAATATGGAGGATAAACTGGGGACGGCCGGCTATAAATTCGAAGACCTGCCGGAGATCATCCGCGAGTGCAACCGCCTGCTTTCCGCCCGGCAATATACAACCTGAGCCGGCATGCCTGTTCGCCACAGCTGGAACCTTTCTCCCGCCCAAGCCATCCAACTGCAGAAAGAACTGCGGGAAAGGGTGGCCGTCCGCCCGCTGAAAAAGAAGATCCGCTTTATCGGCGGCACTGACCTCTCCTATAACAAGGGTTCTGATGTATTCCACACCGGCATCGTACTGCTCGATTACGACAGTATGGAACTGCTGGCCTACAGTACCCTCAGCAGCCGGGCTCCTTTTCCCTACATCCCCGGCCTGCTGTCCTTCCGTGAGATCCCATCCCTGATGGAGGCCTGGGAACAGCTCCCTTTCCAGCCCGATGCCCTCATCTGTGATGGCCATGGCATCGCCCATCCCCGCCGCCTGGGCATCGCCACCCACTTCGGCCTGCTTACAGATACGCCCTCCATCGGCTGTGCTAAAAAGAAGCTTACCGGAAAATACGAGGAGCCCGAGCTGAAAAGAGGAAATTCCAACCCCATCCGCGACGGGGGCGAAACCATCGGCTACGCCCTCTGCACCAAAAACGGCGTGAAACCTGTCTTCATCTCGCCCGGCCACCTCATGGGTATGGAGCAGAGCCGGGAGATCGCCCTGCACTGCGCCCGAAAATACAAACTGCCGGAACCTACCCGGCAGGCGCATATTCTGGTCAATAAGTTGCGGCAGGGGGAGGTGGAACCCGGTGTTTGGAAGGCTTCGTAATTCGCCTCGCCCGCCGAAGCTCGCAGAGCGAAGGAGGGTTGATTCGTTGATTAAGTTATGCCATCCAGTAAACTCAATAAACCCCGCCATCGCCAAGGCTAAGGCGGGCAAAGCAATAAACTAATACTATTTTGTTAACGTCAGTTCGGGATCAAACCCTTTGAATATCAAAAACTTGTAGCTCTCTGG
>CAYVVK010001060.1:0-1878 GCA_964454855.1 uncultured Phaeodactylibacter sp.
GCGTAGAGCTTCTGCTTCATGATTCATTCTAAATATGACGCAAAAAAAACAATAGGTTGTGAAGTTAAAAATTTTGTTTGCATTTTTGGCAGCTGTTCAACTAAATTGTGGCAGTAGCCTGCAGAAAACAGTAAGCACCCTTCCGGAAGAAGAAGCCCCGGCCGCCGAAGAACTGATGGTGGGCGCCGCCCGGCTGGACTTTTACCTGCCCACTCTGCTGCAAAGCGAAGGGGTGGCCCTGCTGGTCAACCAAACTTCCATGGTGGGAGAAACCCACCTGGTGGACCTGCTGCTGGAGCGTGGGGTGCCGGTGAAAAAGATCTTCGCTCCGGAGCATGGCTTCCGGGGTACAGCGGATGCCGGGGAAGTGGTGCAGGACGGCAAAGACACCCGCACCGGCCTGCCGCTGGTCTCGCTCTACGGCAGCAAGAAGAAGCCCGGCGCGGAAGACCTGGCGGGCATCGAGTGGGTGGTCTTCGACATTCAGGATGTAGGCGCGCGTTTTTATACTTACATCAGCAGCATGCACTATGTAATGGAGGGCTGCGCCGAACAGGGCGTGAAATTTATGGTGCTGGACCGCCCCAACCCCAACGGCCACTACGTAGACGGGCCCATGCTCGATGAGGATTACCGCTCTTTCGTAGGCATGCACCCGGTGCCGGTGGTGCACGGCATGACGGTAGGGGAGTACGCCCGGATGATCAACGGAGAGGGATGGCTGGCGGGCGAAAAAACGTGTGAACTGAAAGTGGCGCCCTGCGCCGGCTATACCCATCGTACGCCCTACGAACTTCCCGTACCGCCCAGCCCCAACCTGCCCAACATGCGCGCCATCTACCTGTATCCTTCGCTCTGTTATTTCGAGGGCACGGTGGCCAGCGTGGGCAGGGGCACCCGGACACAGTTTCAGGTGTACGGCCATCCGGATTTTCCGAAAGGAGACTATACCTTTACGCCGGTTTCCATGGCGGGCGCCAAATACCCCAAGCACGAGGGCGTGGAATGCCGGGGATACAGCCTGGTGGACAGGGAACCGGCCGCGATCCGGCAGGAAGCCCGCATCAACCTCAGCTACCTGGTGGATTTCTACCGAAATTTCCCGGACAAGGAGTTTTTTTTCCTGGAAACCTACTTCATCGATAAATTAGCCGGTAGCGATCAGTTGCGCAAACAGCTCATCGCCGGAAAGACAGAAGAAGAGATACGAGAAAGCTGGCGGGAAGGGCTGGAGGGTTTCCGGGAGGTGCGCCAGAAATATTTACTTTACGAGGATTTCGAATAAATGGTGGACTGGATAGAATACCTGGGCCTGTTAGCAGGCGCCTGCACGACCATCTCTTTCGTCCCGCAGGTGGTCAAAACGTGGAAGATGCGCTCCGGCAGCGGCTTGTCCCTGGGCATGTATCTGGTTTTTGTGACAGGCGTTTCGCTCTGGCTGGTGTACGGCATTATCCTTGTAAACTGGCCGATCATCCTGGCCAATCTCGCCACCTTGCTGCTGGCGCTCTGTATTCTGGCCATGAAGATCTATTTTGCCGCCAAAGAAAAAGAAAAGGCCCTATGAAGATCATTCATACTTCAGACTGGCACCTGGGCCAGAAATTCCTGTACAACGGCCGGGAGGAAGAACATCGGCTGGCGCTCGACTGGCTGCTGGATACCATCTCGGAACAACAGGCCGATGGCCTCATTGTGGCCGGTGACATCTTCGACATCGGCAACCCGCCCAACTACGCCCGCCGCATGTACTACCGCTTTCTCACCCGGCTGATCCAAACCGGCTGCCGGCACGTGGTGATCACCGGCGGCAACCACGACTCGCCCTCCATGCTGGACGCGCCGCGCGAACTGCTGCAGGCGCTCAATATGTACGTC
>CAYVVK010001061.1:0-1877 GCA_964454855.1 uncultured Phaeodactylibacter sp.
TCTTTAAACAAAGCGATGGATGGAGAAGAAGGCGGATAAGGCATCATATATTCCCGGGCTTTGGCGGTGGCGTCTCGGTCTACGCCGGCGAATACCGTGGCCATTTTGTCCGGCGTCTTTTCGTGCTGAATGGCCAATTTGGCGCCGGGGCGGGCATTGGCGGCGGCACAACCGCAAACGGAATTGACAACGACGAGTACCGTTCCTTCTTCGCTGGAAAGTACCTCATCTACCTCTTCGGCGGTGTTCAGGCTTTCGAAGCCATACTCCGTCAGGTCTTTGGCCATGGGTGCTGTGAGTTCTGCTGGATACATATCAGTCCTGGTTTGTTTTAAGTTTTTAAATGATTATTTGTTATACACTTCGGCCCTTGGCTTGGTTCAAAGTAAGGGCTTTTTTCCAGTCTGATTCTAAATAAGCTAAAAAATTCGTAGTATGAGCAACCCTGCCGTGCCAGCCTCCGTACTGTTAAAGGTATGATTTGCCGCCAAATGAACATTTGGGGCAAATAGTGGCCCGGCGGCTGATCCATACGCGCCGGCCTTTGTTTTGAGCTTATTCCCGCAAAAGCTCACAGAAAAAATGACGATGAATAAGCAACCCTTACCCGTTTTTGCCTTTCTCTGCCTGATGGCATCCCTGGCCCTGGCTGCCTGCGATAATGCCCAGCTGCCCGAACCCATGCTCCCGGAATCCTGCATGGACTCGGTGCCCACGTATCAGGTAGACATCAAGCCGATCATTGACAATTCCTGCGCCTATGCCGGCTGCCACCTCGACGGCAGTGCGCCTGGCATCTATACCGATTACCAAGGGCTGGTGAATGTCATCGAATCCGGAAAATTTCAGGAGAAAGTGATCAGCCTGCGCGATGACCCGGTGCTGGGCATGCCGCCCGATAACGCCCCGGATGGGAGGCCCGACGACCTTTCTCAGGAAGAACTGGAACTCATACAATGCTGGCTGGAAAACGATTATCCTGAAAACTAAAGAATCATGAAACAACTCCTTTTACCTGTTCTGCTTCTTTGCCTGTTCCTTTCCGCCGGGGCACAGGATAAAGTTTACCAGACGTTCAAAGACTCCCGCATCGTGAATGTGCACAGCGTGGAAACCCTGGCCAAACGGCGCCTGGACGTGCGCATTGCCCACCGCTTCGGTGACCTCGCCGGCGATAATGGCGGCTGGCCTACTTTTTATGGGCTGGAAAATGCCACCGACGTGATGATCGGCGCAGAATATGGCCTTACCGACAATTTTACGGCAGGCGTATACCGCACCAAGGGCGCCGGCAGTATGCCGGGCGGGCAGGCGGGCCTGCGGCAATTGATCAATGGTGTTTTCAAATACCGCTTCCTGCGCCAGGCCGAGGAAAAAGGCTCGCCCCTGACCCTCACTTTCCTGGGGGTGACTTCCTTCTCTACTTCCGAGCGGGTGGAAAGTAACCCGGATGTGATCCGCAACTTTCCCAATTTTTCGCACCGCATGGCCTATACCGCTCAGTTGCTCATCGCCCACAAGCAGTCGGAGTTCTTTTCCCTGCAGCTCATCCCGGGCTATACCCACCGCAATCTCGTGCCCTTTGAGGATGAGAACGGCATCTTCAGCCTGGGCGCCGCCACGCGCATTCAGTTCAGTAAAGTGTTCGGCCTGATCGCCGATGTGACCGTCCCCTTCTCAGATCGCCGCACCGCAGACAACGGCTTCTATCCCGCGCTGGGTGTGGGCCTGGAGATCGAGACAGGCGGCCACATCTTCCAGGTCAACTTCACCAACGCCACCGCCATCATGGAGACGGATTACATTCCCTACACCACCAGCAACTGGGCGGATGGCGAATTCCGCATGCATGACCGGTTCCGCTGGACCCGGGCGGA
>CAYVVK010001062.1:0-1866 GCA_964454855.1 uncultured Phaeodactylibacter sp.
CCAGCGAGTGACAATGCCCTGCTGATTCCACTGGATGTGGCCGGCCAGCGACAACTGACCCAGCACGTCTGGAAAGAGGGCATTCGCACCTATGGAGATCAGCTTGCGATGGTGAATGACTTTTCCTTTCTCCAGGAAAACGAGGCAGCGCAGCCCGCCCTGCGCACCCGTGAAGACTTGGCCTGGATGCGCCGTTTGGTCCCGGAAAGCCCCTCCCCCTGGGTGCTCTCGGCCAACCCTGGTACCCCGAACCGCTACAATGCCTATGCCCACGTTCCCCCACAGCTTGCAGGGGAAGAAGCCACCCCCCCGGAAACTCTTGCCCGCAAAGATGCCGCCGCCATCATTCGCTACTATGTGGAGTGCCTGGATGCCCGAACCGGGCGTCTTTTTATTCCAGCCTTCACTGTGGGCTCATTTTCCGAAATATGGAAATTTTCTCGCCGCATCCACAATGTAGACGGCCGCCTCAATGCCAATCTCACTGCCCTGTCGCAACTGATGTACCGGGTGGAGGAGAACCGCCTGAGTAAAGTCATTGCCCGCAACAACTGGCAGGCCTCAGTGTATGCCGGAACGGAAACCTGCGCCATTTTACGCGCTAATACCCCTGGTGCCCTCACCTTTGATGAGCTGCCTGAGGGCCTTGTACTTGAAGACCTCTGGGGCAACCCCCTGGAACTGCCCTACCCCCTTGATGAATCCCCGGTTTACATTATTGGCGAAGGTTTCTCCGGTGGCCAGATGGCGTTTTATCTCGAGGGTCTGTAAGCTGAGGCCATTAAGTATGTAGTTTCACCGCTACACTGTCCGTCGATATGAACATTCATTAACAGGATGCTAATAATACATCCCAATAATTCTACCTGCGGGAGCGTTTCAGGCAGTCGATACAGTCGCGATCCACTATCGTTTCGGGGATGTCCTTGCCACGGGGATTGCGGGCTCCCGCACGTACCATTTTGAAGCGCAGGCTCTCGCTCTGGTTCCAGGCTTCCAGGTTTTGCAGGAGACGCTCCAGCCCGCCGTGCAGGTAGTAGATGCGCTTGAAGCCTTCGGCCTGGAGGACGGGCTCAATGTTGAGGTAGGCGTTGTCACTTGAGGCCACTACCAGAACAGGCTGGGTCTTGTCCAGGGTGGCGTAGTCGCCCCGCCAGGTGACGTGCTGCTGGCTGGGAAATACCGCTTTTACTGGTTCCTCCAGGGAGGGGCCACCGGCGTGGATGATACCGAATACGGGAAAGTGGAGCGAGTTGGCGATATCCCTTGGATAAAGCCCGGCCCACTGACCGGAAATCGCTGCCGGGCCCACGACTTCACCACCTGCGGCCTGCCAGGCCCTCATGCCGCCATCAATCCAGTGCAGGTTCTGGAAGCCCGCCTTCTGGAGTCGCTGCAACTCGCTGACGATATTGGTTTGCAGGGTACCTTCGTCGATAATGTAAATATGGTCTTCCTTCCAGTTGGCTCTCTGGGTCAGTTCATGCAAAGGCATGTTGATGGCCCCTGGAATGTGTGCCTGTGCGTAACGTGCCTGCGTCCGGGGGTCGATAATGTGGCGGTGCTGATCGTAAGGAGCGTCCTTGACCATTTCGTAAAGCTCGGCAGCCGGAAAAAGATAGTGTTCCGCATCGGCTTTGCTAAATTGCAGCGCAGGCCAGGCATATCCCAGAACCTGCCAGGCATTTTCCGCAGTAACGATGGCCCGGAGCATGAGCACTATGCGGCCTCTGGAGGTGGTCAATTCCAGTTGCGGCATGTGCAGACCAACATTGCGCGGCTGAAAGAGCACTTCCACGGTGCCACTCTCACCCGGTGGTATCAGCTCGGGTACACTGACGATTTCCAGATTCAAATCCAGAGAGT
>CAYVVK010001063.1:0-1855 GCA_964454855.1 uncultured Phaeodactylibacter sp.
AATCTCCATGGAAGACCTAGATGGAGAAGAATCGTTTGGATTTGATGATCTTTCCCTGGAACAATACCGCCAGGAATTATTGGCTGAATTCAACAAGGACAAGGCAAAGTATATCAAAATGCCCAAGGGGGTGTATAGTGGATTTAAGGCGGATGCTAAGATTTGTCGAGAAGAGGGTATCATTGCCTTGCTGGGCTACCCGGCCAAACCAGATAAGGTCAAAGACTACAACTACCAGAACTTTGATCTAATTTACATTGATAAACACGGAGAACGTGTTTTGTCTAATCAAAAAAAGGTGCTAGAAGCCATCACCTTACATAAAGACTTCATACGCTACGTACCTGAGGGGATAGAAAAAGGACTTGAGCAGGATATTAACACCTATGTACAGGCCATGAAAAACTACCTGCGGGCACAAGCGGTGGACCTCCAAACCGATGAAAAAGGTAAGGAAGTCAAAATGATGGGAAAAGAAGCAAAGGATGTGTTGGCTAAATTGCGGAAAGGGGAAAAATCAGCAATCGAGCGGTTGAAAGAGAATAAAAAAACTGAAGAAAAATACCAGATCGATCAATTTGACCTGATCACCTGGTTTATCATATCCAACTAATATGAAGCTGAACTATTTTAAAAGTCTGGATTTTTTAACTGCCACCAAAGCATTGCTTAAGGAACTCAAGGTTCCTTTCAATGCCATTGCGGATGAGCCTGTCCCTGTACGAGAAATCCTAAAAGACACCTTCAAGGACAATAGCACTTTTCAACTCATCCGGGAAGTCTATTTCGTAGGCATGGTGGATGACGCCGCATTTGAACGAAACGAAAGCCTGGCTCCTGAAAAGATCAAATCCGACTACGACGGTATATTATTCTTTGGAGTATCCCTGAATAAAAGAGACAACAAGCGTTTACCTGCTCGTGGCCAACTCGCCGAAATTGCGCGGGCTTTCAATCGGGAGTTTTACTATACTCCCGTTGTAGTGATTTTCAAATACCAGGACGATAAGCGGGATTACATCGCCTTTGCCAATACGGAACGCCTTCCCTACAAACAGGAATGGCGCGAAGGGGAAAAAGCCGGTAAGGTATCGCTGCTTCGGGATATAGCCATTGACGCCCCTCACCGCGGGCACGAGGATATTATCGAGCAATTGAAAATACCCACTAGCGGCAAGAAAGCCGTTACTAATTTCGCTGGCTTATACCAATACTGGCAGGAAGTGTTCAGCGTCAGTATTCTTAATAAGAAATTTTATCAGGAACTGTCCAATTGGTATTTCTGGGCGATCAAAAACGTCACTTTTCCAAACCAGCCCACGCCAGAGGTGGCCTATCAAAAAGGGGCCAAGCTGGAGGACCTGATTCAGGAACACAATGCGACCAATGTTATTCGCTTATTAACCCGATTGTTGTTTACCTGGTTTATCAAAGAAAAGAAACTCATTCCCGAAGCGCTATTTGATCTGGAGACATTACAGGAGGATATTCTCAAGGACATTTCCCCCTACCACCAAGAGGGCTTATTCAAGCAGGCTAACGAGGAAAGCGTTTACTATAAGGCCATCTTACAGAATCTCTTTTTTGCCAGCCTGAACTGTCCCATTGAGCCAGACGATGTAGATGATCGTAGACGAGGATTCAGAGCGCTTACCACCCAAAGCGGCAAGGAGGCCAGAGGGAAGCATCAAGGTGTTGATTACCTAATGCGCTACGAAGACTATTTCAAGGATTCAGACGCTTTTCTAAAGCTTATGAATGGTTCCGTTCCATTCCTCAACGGCGGACTGTTTGAATGTCTGGATGATAAGGGTAACAAAATTTTACTAGATGGCTTTTCCGATAACCTCAAAGG
>CAYVVK010001064.1:0-436 GCA_964454855.1 uncultured Phaeodactylibacter sp.
AGGAGGGAGAACCGCCCCGGCGCCAGGGCCTGTATTCGTTGTATCAGTACCTGCGCCCCCACTGGCGGCTTGTCCGGCAGTTAATCCTGGGGCTGCTGCTGGCCAGTATTTTTCAGCTTCTTTTCCCTTTTCTGGCGCAGGCCATTGTAGATATTGGCATACAAAACCAGGACATCGGCTTCATCTACCTGGTGCTCATCGCCCAGCTGGCCCTCTTTGCCGGCCAGCTCACCGTCAACATTCTGCAAGGCTGGATACTGCTGCACGTCGGTACCCGGGTGAATGTGGCGCTGCTCTCTGACTTCCTCATTAAGCTGATGCGCCTGCCTATCGGATTTTTTGAGGCCAAAATGACCGGCGACCTGCTGCAGCGCATTGGCGACCAGCGCCGCATAGAATCCTTCCTGACCAACTCCAGCCTCAGCATCCTGCTCTC
>CAYVVK010001064.1:446-898 GCA_964454855.1 uncultured Phaeodactylibacter sp.
GCCTTCAGCCTGCTGGCCTTCGGCCTGGTGCTCCTGCTCTACAGCGCCGCCATCTTCGGGGTTTTCCTGCTCTTCGGCCTGTTATACATCGGCTGGATACTGCTCTTCATGAGCCGCCGCGAGCTGGTGGACAACCTGCGCTTTCAGCACCTTTCCGAAAACCAGAGCACCCTCATCGAACTCATTCAGGGCATGCAGGAGATCAAGCTGCAGCGCAGCGAGCGAAAGCGCCGCTGGCAGTGGGCCAATGTGCAGGCGCGGCTGTTCCGCGCCAACGTCAGGTCACTCACCATCAGCCAGTACCAGGATGCCGGCGCCAGTTTCTTCAACCAGCTTAAAGACATCCTCATTACCTTCATGGCGGCCTATGCCGTCATACAGGGGGAAATGACCCTGGGTATGCTCCTGGCCGTGCAGTATATCGTGGGCCAGCTCAACGGGCCCCTGCAACA
>CAYVVK010001064.1:908-1850 GCA_964454855.1 uncultured Phaeodactylibacter sp.
CGTGTTTTCCTGCGCGCCGCCCAGGATGCCAGGATCAGCCTGGAACGCCTCACTGAGGTGCAGGAGGCGGAAGAAGAACAGTTGCAGGGCCCCGGCCTGATAGAGTTGCCGCCGGGCAGCCATTCCCTCCGCCTGAAGGAGGTGTCCTTCCGGTATAACCCCCTTTCGGACTTTGCCCTCGAAGGCCTCAGCCTGGAGATCCCCCGCGGGCAGATTACCGCCATAGTGGGTGCGAGCGGCAGCGGCAAGACCACGCTCGTCAAGCTGCTCCTCGGCTTTTACCGCCCTTCTTCCGGCAGTATCCTGGCCGGGGATTTCAACCTGCAGCAGCTCGCTCCCTACGACTGGCGGGGGCGCTGCGGAGCGGTCATGCAGGATGGCTTCATCTTCTCCGACACCATCGCCAACAACATCGCCGAAAGCGCCAGCCAGTTGGACAGCGCCCGCCTGGCCCGCGCCGCCCGCACGGCCAATATCCACGAGTTCGTGGAGTCCCTCCCCCTGGGTTACAATACCATGGTGGGCGCCCGCGGCAACGGCCTGAGCCAGGGCCAGCGCCAACGGCTCCTCATCGCCCGCGCCGTCTACAAATCCCCGGATTTCCTCTTCTTCGACGAAGCCACCAACGCCCTGGACGCCACCAATGAAAAAACCATCCTGGAAAACCTGGCGACTTTCTTCGAAGGGCGGACCGTCGTCGTCGTGGCCCACCGCCTGAGCACCGTCCGCAGTGCCGGCCAGATCGTCGTGCTCGATAAGGGGCGCCTCGTGGAAAGCGGCACCCATGAGGCGCTGGTGGAAAAGCGCGGCGCTTATTATCAGCTTATTAAGAACCAGCTGGAGTTGGGGCGGTAGGCCGTGGAAGGCGGAAGGCGGAAGTGGGAAGGCGGAAGGCGGAAGTGGGAAGGCGGAAGTGGGAAGGCGGAAGGCGGCCCGCCGTCG
>CAYVVK010001065.1:0-1841 GCA_964454855.1 uncultured Phaeodactylibacter sp.
TTGAAGTGGCATCAGCGTTTGACCTGGGAATCAAACGATGCTCATGTCATGCAGTAGGACCTTGCATGAATGACCTTGCATGAATGCGGGACTACGAACTCTTTATTGCCAGACTTGGGTTCAAATTTGTGCGATGGATGGAGGCGTACCGCCAGCGGCTGGAATACCCCAAAGATGCCGCTACCGCGTACCGTCGTCAAACCACCGTAGCAGGAAGCGTGACGGGTTGCGGCCAGTTGCGAGGTACGAGCCACGGCCGCGCCCGGTGCGGTTGCTGCAGCATCAGCGCGAATCCCTGGGCAGTCAAAAGACGCTGCGCATTCGCAAACCACCTGGGGAGCAAGACGCGTGAACGGCTCGGTTGGCGGCATACGTACAGAAGGCCTGGTCCTAATCCTGCTTGCCGGAGCAGAAGGCCCATCGCTTAACGAGACCTCGTGTGTTGCCTTCGCACACAGGCCACTGTCTCGGCCTCCGGGAAAAGTGATTTCGGAGCTCAATAGCCAGCCTACGCTTTCCCCTGTCAACGCTTCCCCACGCCCTCGCGGGTCGTCGAGGCATGACTCGGGGCCAGTATGGCCCGCTAAACCTTCACTGTACGACTCTTTCATTCGCTACTTTCTGCCGATTTTTATCGGCGCTTTCGACCTAGCCCTGATCTGCCCCTTGCAGTGTCAGGCGCGGCAGCTGAGCTGTCACGGGCGGCTGCTTTACCAATAACCGCCAAGGCCAGCAGAGCTTGCGAGGCGGCCGCCAGGCGCTCCCCTGAACACGGCGCGGAGCGCTGAGCGGGCTGGGGATGAAAGTTTCCGGAAAGCTTAGCTGCTTAGCTAGCTTGCTTGGGAGATGAATGATATATAAAGCAAAATATCGACTCCATGACAGCATTAAAAACATATGGATTACACGGATTACAACCGGTGAAGTGTGCTTTGAATAAGAATAGCTAACTCTTCGGATCCAGGTTCCATGCCTGATTTACTCACTAAGCAAGAATGAATTTTGTCCATTCGATTTTTTAGCATATCAATTGTAGCTTCTTTTCCATCAATCTGTGGCTCCAGTTTAAGTGCCTCGCTAATTTGATGTACAACAGATAGATAAGAAGAAGCCAAGTTAAAAGGAAGCGCAGAAAATAAATACTGAAGTTCTACTTCAGTCCAACAACCCTCTTCAAATCCGAAAACCTCGTCTCCATCAAGTCTGCATTCAACTTCAACAATAGAACTGTGTTGCCATGGTGGAATTTTTCCAATCCGATCTAAGGACACAACTTCTTCATAAAGTGTAAATCCTTGATCTAAAAAGATCGGTAGTAGCTTTGGAAGACTTCGAGGCGATTTCGCTTGAAAAACAACTGAAAATATCCGGTCGAGTTCATCTGTAGATTCCATCATTGGATTCCTCTCGTTACTTTTTTGCCTGGTATTCTTCGATATGGGTCAACTTCAGCATGCCAGTCGGGTATCAATTCTCTTATATTAAGTGGACTATTATTAGCTATATGCCGTTGTGGATCGATGTGATGAAGCTCTCGACGCTCCCATTGACCTGTTCGTGGATTATAATCCTTTGGAGCATTTCCTTTCCTCATTTCGCGAAGTTGTTGATTTGTGAATTCTTTTGAGCCTTTTGCAGCTAAAGCGCGGTTTTTCCAATAACGAGACCGTACTGTATCCCATGAAGGAGCAGAACCATCGGGCAATGGCTTGTCAATAGCTTCACCACGTTTCCAACGCTTGAATCTGATTAGTTTCTTTGGACTGCCACACCCTGTAATTTTAGTATTATGAGCCAGAACATTCGCTTCAGTAACCCAATAACAATGCTCTGTTTCAATC
>CAYVVK010001066.1:0-1838 GCA_964454855.1 uncultured Phaeodactylibacter sp.
GCTCCAGTGTGCGGACGTCGATCCGTATCCTGTCCTTTCCCGCGGAGAAGTCTGTAAAGCCGGCGGCTTCACTTCCGTCGAGCTGCAGGAAGCTTACCTTTTCCAGGGGTACGGCCAGGCCTTCGGTACGGATATCCACATAATGGTAATTGAAAGGGCGTTCGCCCAGCCTCCCGGCAGCGGCCTGTTGCTGTCGGCTTTCCACCCCAGCCGGTGCAGGCAGGGCACATCGGGTTTGCTGCAGGTCGAAGCCCAGCTTAGACACCAGGATGTAGGGGAGTACGCAACCAAAATGATCTTTATGGCCCAGCCACTTGCTGTTGATCAGGGCGCGCATCCAGAAGAGCTGCCAGGGCAGGTTGGCTTCAAAGCGGTGTTCGGCCCGTAGGGAATTCCGGAAGTCCACCTGTTCGTCCCGGGTGCAGAAGTACATGGCCGTGGGCTTGCGGTTGTCCCAGTCGTGCACATTGCTGGCGGACAGGCACTGCCGGATCGGGTTATTCGGATTGTCAATAACCTCTTGGTAGAAGTCCGCTTGCAGCATGTCGGTGTACGGGCTCACTACCCAGCTTACGTCTCCCGTCTGGCCGAGGATGTGGGTTTCATACAATTCGTCATAGGGCGGCAGCAGGATGTCGGAAGGAGAATCATAGATGTTGCCGAAGGCCGCCTCGCAGGAAGCGATGGTGTAGAGCAGGTATTCCGGGTTGGCATAGAAGGGGTCATCAATGATAGATCTGTACTGAATACCGGAAAGGTCATAGGGGCCGGAGCCCAGTCCGGCGGAGCGTATGTCGAAACCCTCATCCCCGGCTTCCTGCAGCAGCCGGAAGGTGGCCATGCCGGCATGCCCGCCCTGGGAATAGCCGGAAATAAAGGCCCGGTTGGTCAGTTGCACCCCGGTAAAGCCCGCCAGGTTGCGGGCGGCGGCCATGAGGTCAAGGGTAGCTGAGGCCTGCGTCTCTTCGTTCAGATAAAGATGGAAGCCCGGGCTTTCGCCCAGCCCCAGGTAGTCGGGTAAAACGGTAAGGTATCCGTTGCCGCCGTACAGCAGGCCGAAAACCAGCTCAGTCCCATCGGAATCATCGCTGAAGTTGGAGGGTACATCGTCCTTGTTGAAAACGGTGCCATGGCAATATACCATCATGTCTTTGGGGCAAAGGTTTACGGGTACTATCACCAGGCCGGAGGCGATGGCAGGATTGCCGTTGGCGTTGATGGTTCCGTACACCACTTTAAAGCCCAGGGTCGGATAGGTAATACCCGTCAACAGGTTCAATACAATTTCCGGCGCATCAAAAGGAGCAGCGCCATTGACCAGGCCCTGCGCCTGTGTGGGGGAGAGGGCAAATCTGGGGACGACGCCCAGCACCTGGCCCCGTTGCTGAGCATGGCAGAGCGGGGCCAGCAAGAGCAGGGTAAAGAACAGCGTAAATAAACGGTTTTGCATACGATCCGTGTTTTTTGTGGTAAAAATGGGGTTGCCATCTTTCCGTAAAACGAAGGGAAACTTAATAGGGGGCAAGAGGGCTGACTTCGCATTTCCTCCAAAATACAAAAGATGAGGCTTCCGGCAAATGGAAGGGCCTGGAAAATATTTTCTTCCTGCAAATGGGCGGATATGGCCACAGGCGTCGGAGACGAAAGAAGCGCTTTTCAGTTTTTTAAATGGCTGTCGGATTGACAGAAAAAATAGAGGAGCAGCCTTTCTGCCATCTGCGAGGATATCCAGTAAAATTCAAAATTTAGTAACTTTACTATTGCAGGTTCCAAGATCCCATTGACTTATAGTTCAACAACCCAAGATTTGTGATTTTTCATAGCGCTGGAAAACGGGG
>CAYVVK010001067.1:0-1837 GCA_964454855.1 uncultured Phaeodactylibacter sp.
GAATTTGAAATATATTAACCATTATCAAAGAAATATTTACACAATATTATTTTTACCGATTAACTTGAATTTAAGCTTTTTTCACAACCCCGGCATGTAAAAACCAATCACAAAATGCAAAAAGTAGTAATTATAGACGGCTGCCGTACCCCCTTCCTGCGTTCCGGCACCGATTACATGGACCTGATGTCCTACCAACTGGGGGCCGAGGCCATCAACGGCCTACTCCTGAAAACCGGCCTGGAGCCCAAACTGGTGGATAAGGTGGTTATGGGCAATGTGATCTCCAACATCAAAACCCCCAATGTGGCCCGGGAAGCGGCGCTCACCGCCGGCATTCCCAATACCACGCCCTGCCACACCATCTCGCAGGCCTGCATCTCCGCCAACCGCGCCATTGCCGACGGCGCCCTGGAGATCATGGTGGGCCATGCGGATATCGTTATCGCCGGCGGCGTGGACCACACTTCGGATACCCCCATTCAGTTTCCACGCAAAATGCGCAAAAAGCTCTTTAAGGCGCAGCGCCTGAAATCTACCGGCGATTACGTCAATTTCGTCAGCTCTCTGCGGCCTTCCGACTTCGTGCCGGAACGCCCCCAGGTACAGGAATACACCACCCACCGGGTTATGGGTGAAGACTGCGACATCATGGCCGCCCGCTTTCGCATCAGCCGCGAAGAGCAGGACCGCTACGCCGTACGCTCGCACCAGCTGGCGGAAAAAGCGTATCAGGAAGGCCACCTCCGGGAGGAAATGGTGGAGGTCAGCCTGCCGCCAAAATTCAAGCCCATCAAAAAGGACAACGGCATCCGGGGCGACAGCACCATGGAATCGGTGAGCAAACTGCGCCCGGCCTTCGACAAGAAATTCGGCACCCTCACCGCTGCCAACTCTTCCTTCCTGACGGATGGCGCCGCCGCGGTGCTCATCATGTCGGAGAAAAAGGCCAAAGAGCTGGGCTTCACCCCGAAAGCGGAAATCATCGACTTTGCCTTTACCGGCCAGAGCCTGGAAGACGAACTGCTGCTCGGCCCTACCTACGCCGTTTCCAAGCTGCTGAAGCGCAATAAAGTTACCCTGGATGACATGGACGTCATCGAATTCCACGAGGCCTTCGCCGGCCAGATCCTGTCTAACCTCAAGGCCCTGGCCTCCGACGAGTTCGCCCAAAAGAACCTCGACAGAGATAAGGCCGTAGGCGAGGTAGACATGAGCAAGTTCAACCTCTGGGGCGGCTCCCTCTCCATTGGCCACCCCTTTGGCGCAACCGGCGCCCGCATCACCACCACTACCGCCAACCGCCTGCAAAAAGAGGATGGCACCTATGGCCTGCTGGCCGCCTGCGCGGCGGGGGCGCATGGCCATGCCATGTTGTTGAAAAGATGGCAATCACAGTAAAATTCCTTAGTGCCCCTTGGTGTCTTTGTGGCGAAAAAAAATCTGGCACCTTGATGGGGAAAAAAACGAAAAAATGCAACTGGAAGAATTCATCACCTTAGAAATAGAAGACGGCGTGGCCCTGGCCTGGATCGACAACCAGCGCGAACGAATGAACGTCGTCTCCCCCGAAGTGATCGAACTGTTCGGCACCCTGATGGACCGCATCGAGGCCGACGATGAGATCAAGGCCGTGGTCATTATTAGTGGGAAGAAAGACTTCATGGCCGGGGCCGACATCAAATCCTTCTCTATCGAGAAGGAGGGCGACTTTCGCCCCTTCCAGGCAGAAGGCCACCGGGCACTGGAGCGCATAGAGCACAGCAAAAAGCCCGTGGTGGCCGCCATTACCGACGCCTGCGTAGGCCTGGGCACCGAACTCTCCCTGGCCTGCCAC
>CAYVVK010001068.1:0-1836 GCA_964454855.1 uncultured Phaeodactylibacter sp.
TCGATGTAAAGCAAGCCCGTGAGCACCTCACCCCTGGCCTTTGCTTTATGAAGGCGGCGGACGGCCAGCTGCCGGTCGCGCGGGTCCCAGTCGGGCGCCAGTTTATGCAGGTGGATGGCCGAACCGTCATGCAGTTCCACAGTAGTGGAGGCGCCATCCTTATAGTTTACCGTAATTTCTTCCTTTTCGGGCACAAAATCTATGGTGGCCGTGGCTTCCAGGTGAGCCCGCACATAGTCATAAGATTTGGTGGACTCCGGCTTGTTGTTGAAGGTCACACAGGGAGACACCACATCCAGCAGGGCGAAACCCGGATGAGAGATGGCGGCCTTGATGAGGGGTACGAGCTGTGTTTTATCGCCGGAGAAGCTGCGCCCCACGAAAGTGGCGCCCAGTTCCAGCGCGAGCCCTACCAGGTCGATAGCCGGGTAGTGGTTTTCGGAGCCGGCCTTACTTCGCGAACCGATATCGGCGGTAGCGGAGTTCTGCCCCTTCGTCAGGCCATAGCAGCCGTTATTCATCACGATGTACACCATATTCACATTGCGGCGGATGGCGTGCACGAACTGCCCCATGCCTATGGAGGCGGAATCTCCATCGCCGGAAACCCCCAGGTAGATGAGGTTCCGGTTGGCCATGTTGGCGCCGGTGGCAATAGATGGCATTCTGCCGTGTACGGCGTTGAAGCCATGGGAGTTGCTCAGAAAATAAGTGGGCGTTTTCGAAGAGCAGCCAATGCCGGAAAGCTTGGCCAGCTTGTGCGGTTCTATGGAAAGCTCATAGCAGGCCTGTACGATGGCCCCGCTGATGGAGTCGTGGCCACAGCCGCCGCAGAGGGTGGAAATGGCGCCTTCGTAATCCGCCTTATCATAACCGATCTTATTCTTCGGCAATTCAGGATGCCGGAACCCGGGCTTGATGTACGTCATCTTTTGTCTTTGGATGTTTTTCAGTGATCTGTTGCTCGATGGCATCCGCCGTGATGGGCTGGCCGTCGTAGTCCAGGATAGGTATGAGCTGTTTGGGGTAGAGGCCGAGTTCGTTGATCAGCAAAGACCGCATTTGGGCATCCCGGTTCTGCTCGATGATGAATACCCGCTCATGCGCTTCGATGAATTGCCGGACGCCATCCTGAAAGGGAAACGCACGCAGGCGCATGGCGTCTAGGAAGATGCCTTGCTCCCGCAAAAGTTCCATGGCTTCCAGGGCGGCGTAGGTGGTCGTACCGAAGAAGATCAGCCCGAAGGGGTGTTCGCTCTTCTCCTGATAAAACTCCGGGGCGGGCACGTAGCTTTTGGCGGTACTCCACTTTTTGAGCAGCCTGTCTACATTGCGCACGTAAGCCGCTCCGTTCTCCGTGTATCTGGCGTATTCGTCCTTGGAGGTCCCCCGGGTAAAGAAGGCTCCTTTGGTGGGGTGAGTGCCCGGGATGGTGCGGTAGGGGATGCCGTCTCCATCCACATCCAGGTAACGCCCGAACTGCTCCATGCTTTCCAGCTCTTCGGCACTGAGCACTTTGCCGAGATCGTATTGGTGCTGATCGTCCCATTCGAAGGGGGGCGACATGTGGTCGTTCATCCCCAGGTCGAGGTCTGACATGAGCACCACCGGCGTCTGCAGGCGGTCGGCCAGGTTGAAAGCCTGTGCCATAAAGTCGAAACATTCTTTTGGGGTGCTGGGGAACAATAAGATATGGCGGGTATCCCCATGAGAAGCGTAGGCCGTGGAGAGCAGGTCAGGCTGCTGAGTGCGGGTGGGCATGCCGGTGGAGGGCCCCCCGCGCTGTACATTGACCAGCACCACGGGGATCTCGGCAAAGTAGGCCAGGCCCAGGAA
>CAYVVK010001069.1:0-1823 GCA_964454855.1 uncultured Phaeodactylibacter sp.
GGGCTCTTCGCGCACGCGCGCGCGGTGAAGTCGTCGACCGCGGCGGCGAGCTCCGCCATCCCGCAGGCAAGCCGCGTAGCGGCGGCAGAAAAGATCCGGGACAGGCCGCAACCGTGTGAACGGGCAATGACAGTTGCTATTTACGATCCCAGGAAATCTCAATTTATTCTAAAAAAACCAGGGGCTTATCCCTTTTTACCCCCCCCCCGTACCGTTAGTCCGACTGGAAAGCCGGAGGCACGGGCTGCACCAGGCGCAGCGCCTCCAGCTTGTCTACCGTAGCGAAATTGGAGAGGATATAGTGGTAGCGGACGGCCTTATCGAGGGTTTCTTCGCCCATTTCAATGTCGTTGATGTCGAGGGAGTGCAGGGCGTACCGGCGGGCGGCGCCGCCGCAGGCATAGAAGTGCGCTACCAGGCCAAGGTAATTGTGCATGGTCAGCGGGTCTTTGTTATCGCGGTCCATCATTTCAGAGAGGACGTTGGTGGCGATCTGGTACTGGTCTCTACCGAGGGCCAGCAGGCCGATGTCGAACAGCTTGTCGGAGGAGCCGGGGATGAGGGTCAGCACGTTGAGCACCAGCGGCATCATGTCGGAATAGTCCTTTTTCAGGGCCATTAGGGCGATCTTGGTAGTGCACTCTTTGATGCGGCGGGTCTCGTTGCCGTAGATCAGCTGATTTTCGCTGGTGGATTGCATGCTTAGCTCCATGAGCAATTGCTTGTAAATGGACAGTACTTCATTCATGTTGTGGCGGCTGCCCGACTCCACAGAATTGGCCACGGAATTGCAGAGTATCTCTATGAGTTTGATCAGCTGATGGTTAGGCGCGCCCTCTTTGCCCTGCAGTTCCAGCGTATTGCGGATCTCTTCCAGGGCTCTGATGACGATGCGGGTTTCCGCCCCTGCTTTGGAGTAAATACCCAGGTATTCCAGGTCCTGCAGGTAAGCTTCGTCAAAATCGCCCGTTTGGCGATAATTGCGGATCAGCTTCTTCCTGATGACGTCCACCACCTTGGCCCGGTAGCCCTGAGAGCGGATCAGGTTGACGTACAGATAACCCAGCGTGAGGGCCAGCATCAGGATAAAAAGGCCGGTATTGAGCAGTTCGCGGCTCAGCAGTTGCTGCCGGTCGAAGCCGAGGTCCGTCAGTATGCCCTGCGGATAGGCCACCAGCACGATGGCCACCAGAAGCACGGTCTGAATAATGATGTGGATGATGAGCCGGGCCGCATAGTTCTTCTTGCTCATGCGGCGCAGGTCGTCCGGCATAAAGATCTGATTGGCCAGTATGGGCAGGCCGAGCAGAAAAACGTAGACTGTTACGGCCACTTCTACGATCAGGGCAAGAAAATCGTTATTCATATCTCCAGTATTATACCAGCCCATTTTCCAATGTACCGGACACCTCCTCGATAAAGTCGAGCAGGGCGGTGTGCGGCATCATGGCATTCTTACGGCGGTACTTCAGTTCCAGCAGGTTGAGCGCTTCGAGTTCGGCCTTCAATTCTTCGTGCCGTTCCACGGTGAATACGCCATAGCGTTCCGGCGCCCGGTTCCGGGGTACTTTCAGGCCGGAACGGCCGTTCTCCCCGGTAAAGATGTAGCGCAGCAATTCCAGCCCCAGCCGGTTGGAGTTGGTATGGCGCCGTTTTTGCAGCTCTTCGTAGCGCGCCAGCCAGAGCGGGTCCTTGCCCGGCGGGATGCGGATGTCGACGATGATGATGTCGTATTCCCGCTTGTTGAGGTAAAAATGTGCTTCGGATGCGTTGGCGGCGATATCCAGCTGGTAACGGCCGTCGATATAGACCGGGCTGGTCAG
>CAYVVK010001070.1:0-1812 GCA_964454855.1 uncultured Phaeodactylibacter sp.
CCCCAACGAATACCACAAGGGGCGCATGGCTTCCGTCATCTTCCACACCGCCCGCCAGATCAAAGCCACCGGCGAGATGAAACTCTTCCGCTCCCACCGCGACGACTTCGAGGACGGCCAGCAGAGCCGCGATTTCATCTACGTCAAAGATGTACTCGACGTCATGTACTGGCTGCTGAAAAACCTCCCCGCCAACGGCCTGTATAACCTGGGCACCGGCAGCGCTCGCTCCTTCCGGGACCTGGCCTCCAACACTTTCCGCGCTATGGGCCGCGAGCCCAACATCAGCTTTATCGACACCCCGGAAGACATCCGCGATACTTACCAGTATTTTACCGAGGCCGATATGAGCAAGCTGCGGGAAGCGGGCTATGATAAGGAATTCTATTCGCTGGAAAAGGGAATTGAGGATTATGTGAAGAATTACCTGATGGAAGAGAAAGGCTACTAGCCAGTACAGCAATGTAACTCTTATCCAAAAGCCTGAAAAAGGCTTTCGGAACTCCGTTTACGAAGCAGTATGAGCACATTATTATCGCCAGGCATCAACAATTTAACAATTTACTCCGAACGCCCGCAGATAAAGTGCTCAGAGCCCCGCCCTCGAAGCAGAAAAAGTAAACCAGCTCCTTAAAAACCTCCCTCAATACTCAACTCCGGCTTCACCCTCATCCGGTTCAGGTCGGCGTAGTAGATGAGGTACCACTCGTCGCCCAGGCGGGCGAAGCGGCGCTGCATGGCCAGGCCGCCGGCCTTGTGCACGATCTTCTCCACGATGAGGCCCTCGCTGACGGGAATAAGTTCCTGTTCATAGCTACTGCTCTGCAGGTTGAAGCCGCGCTGAATTTTCCAGTTTTCCCGTTGCCAGCGGAAATTGTTGTTGGCGATGGTGAGGCTGTCGGCCTCGCGCGGCAGGCCTTCCAGGGGGAAAACGATGTGTTCCATCTGGTAGGCGCTGTCGGTGTGGAAGCGTTTGTAGAACTCGGCAAAATCCTGGTATTCATTGGGCAGCTGTTGGGCAAGGGCGCTTTCTTCACTATTGTTGTTACAGGCGGCTATCGCCAATGTGAGCATTAAGGTCGCTATCTGGAAAAAGATCTTCATTTTTCTGTTTTTTTTCCATAACGCCTGAGGAGGGAAAAAGATACAAGGTGTTTTTGGGATCGGGCAGCGGCGGGTAGGGCTTCGGGATGGATTGTAGAAATTCTATTGCATGCCTGCGGCATGCCCGCCAAGCCAAAATCTTTTTTCTACCGGGATAAGGCCCATAACAGGGCCGCAAAGCTTGGGGAGGCCGCAATCCAAAGCCCAATCCTATAGAGATAGGGGGCCGGTAGCCCTGTGCCCACATCCCGTAGGGATGGCATATCGTTGGCCCTGTTTACCCTGCCTTGAACCTGCCTTCAATTCTCCAACCCTCTTAGAACTTCCTCCGCCAGCGCCTCTTCCGACGGCTCCTCCGCCACCCGCACTTCCGCTACGCCCAATTCGCGTAGCGCACCGGCTGTCGTCTCCCCGATGGCCACCACCAGCTGCTCTTCCCGCGTTTCGTATTTTCCATAGTAGGCGCGGGCATTCATCGGGCTCGTAAAAACGAGCGCCAGGCAGTAGGGAATATCAAAAACGGCCTTCGGCTGATTGTCATAAACGATCAGGCTGATGGGCAGCACCATGCGCCGCAGTAGCTGCTGTACCGACTGCCGCGAGTTCTGCGCCTGCGGGAAGATCACCCGCTGGCTGGCCGCCAGCTGTCCGAATTCGGCGGCCGCCTCGGCGGGAAACGCTTGGGCGAAGGCGGCGCGTCGGTCGGCG
>CAYVVK010001071.1:0-606 GCA_964454855.1 uncultured Phaeodactylibacter sp.
TTCTGATTCGCCGGCATTGCGGAAGAAGGAACGCCCCGGAAAATCTTCCAGCTCGAAGGGCAGCAGTTCATCCTGCAGAAAGATATAGAAGGCCACCAACTGGTATTCCAGCCGGCTGTTCAGCCGGCCTCGAAAGCCCAGTTCGTAATTGGTGGCCTGCTGGGGGGAAAGCCCGGTATTGAAACCACCGCCGGTAGCAGGATTGGCGGAAAGCTCACTCAGGGCCGGCGTTTCAAAACTCGTGGAGAGGTTGGCAAATAACTTTGCAGGTGGAGAAAGAGTGTAGCGTAAGCCGAAGCTTGGGTTGAAACGCTGATAGGTAATGGTGCCGGAATCATCACCATCCTGCAGAAAACGGTCATCGGCCTCGATCCGGATATCGTCGTAGCGGGTACTGAGGCGGGCGCTGAAGGCCGGGCTCAGTTCCAGTTCCTGCACCCAGTACAGGCCGATATTGCGAAAGGCCTCCTCCTGGTCCAATGACAGTGGGCCGCGCGCTCCCTGCGGTGGGGAAGGGACCGGTCTCGAGCGCGCTCCACGGGGCGAGGCCCGCGGCCCCGGCCCGGACGAGCCCGCGTCCGTCGGTGGGGTCGGCAACCACCAGAT
>CAYVVK010001071.1:616-1810 GCA_964454855.1 uncultured Phaeodactylibacter sp.
GCCGCGCGCTCCCTGCAGGTTGTCATTACGGCGGCGCTGGTCGGTTTGCTGTTCTACATCCACCCCCAGGCGGAACTGATAGGGCAGAGAAAGTAACTTCCCCTGGTAGCGGTAGCTGGCGCCTCCGCCCAGAAAATCACGCTGTAGCCCGACCGCCCCTCCTTCCTCAAAGGGCAGGAAGTTGTCAAAATCCCGCCAGAGGTAGAAAGCGCGGGCTTCCAGCTGATGTTTATTGCTCAGGGCGTGCCGCCAGCGCAGCCCGGCCCGGCTCTGCTCTACGGATTCCCCGGCGTCGAATTCCACATTGCGGGGAAAGGCCTGCCGGCGATCGGCCTGCACCTGCTCGCGGGTCAGCGAGCCGGGATCCTGGGCCAAAGGGCTGTTGAGGTAGTTGACCAGCAGTTGCAGCCGCCCGTCGGCATTGTAGTCGTAGTTGAATTTGCCATTGAACAGGGTCGACTCGCTGCGGCTATGCTGCCGGTAGCCCTCCATCTGGGTGTGGCTGCCGTATACCACGACTCCCAGTTTATCCTTTCGCCCTGCCGCTTTTATCTGTAGGCGTTCCAGGCCAAAGCTGCCTCCTGTGATACGGGCCTCGCCGAAGGGTTCAGCAGGTGGCGGTTCGGTAGACATGCTGATGACCCCCCCAGCCGCATTGCCGTACAGGCCCGATGCCGGCCCGCGGATCACCTCGATGTCCTCCAGAATACCGGGGTCGATATTGTCGACCTGCGCCTGGCCGTCGGGTGTGGATTCCGGCAGGCCGTCCACCAGTATCTTGATGCCACGAATGCCGAACGCCGCCCGGGCGCCGAAGCCACGGATGGACAGGCGGGCATCCTGGGCGAAGTTATCAGGGTTGGTGGCAAACAGGCCTGGAATGCGCACGAGCCCCTCGTTGAGGGCCGTCTGTTGCTGGGCCGCCTGAAGTTTACTCTTCCCCAGGTGGGAAAAGGCATAGGGCAGGCTGCCCGCCTCCGTTTCCAGCCGGGGAGCGGTAACCAGCACTGAGTCCAGCGTTTGCAGGAGCAAAGTATCGGCACGCTCCTGGCCGATGGAAAAAGTGGCCAGAAGAAGCAAAAAGCAACAGATCGTAATACGCATGGCGGAGGCTAAGAGTGAAAGAAAGGGAGGGGTTATGTAAAAAGGTACCTCCAAGCTTCGTCTTGGAGAATTTGAAATATATTCACCATT
>CAYVVK010001072.1:0-1802 GCA_964454855.1 uncultured Phaeodactylibacter sp.
ATGTTCACCTTGCCGGCCAGTACACAGGCGTCATTGACCAGGTAACGGGTGGGAAAGTTATCCGTTCCATCGGCCACGATGTCGTAGCCGGCGATGATGTCCATGGCATTTTCACTGCTCAGCTGCTCGGTGTAAGCCTCGATCTCGATATGCGGGTTGAGGGCCAGCAGCCGCTGCCGGGCGGCGATGGCCTTGTGCCGGCCCAGGTCGTCCATGGTGTATAATATCTGCCGCTGCAGGTTGGTCTCGTCCACCTGGTCGAAATCGATGATCCCGATACGGCCAATGCCGGCCGCGGCCAGGTAAAGCAGCAGCGGGCTGCCCAGGCCACCGGCCCCTACCACCAGAATGCTGGATCGTTTAAGTTTTCGTTGGCCCGCCCGCCCAAAATTGGGAAGGGAAAGATGGCGGGCATACCGCCGGAGTTCCGCTTTATTGAGGTCACTCATAGCTGCTCTTTTGGATAATGATAATGAAAAGTTGGGCTGGAGTTTTTTTTATTGAAAATAAATGTTGATTTTTGTGATATATATAATCGGTTTTTGGGATAGCCTCTCCCCGTCTTTTGGGGGGAGGTTTTTTTTTGCCGCTATTTCTTCTCTTCAAACAGGATACTCTGCCGGAAGTCTTTCTGCAGCAACAATTGAATGTTGGTCAGTACGATCTCTCCCATAGTGCTGCATTTGTGGAATAACTTGTTCTTGTGATGGTAAGCCAGCTCTTCCTTCAGTTGGCCGATCTTTTCGGGAGTGGAGATGTCATCACGAACCATTACTTCCATAAGGTCGGAGAACAGCGTGTTGGCCGTTTTGACGCGTGCGGCGATCAGGCTGCGCTCTTCCAGCTGGTATTGTTTGACCGTTTCGTGGCGCATGTGCTGCATGCCGAGAAAAATGATGGGGTTGTTCTCTTTGAAATACTGAGGCAGATAGAAGCTCTTGCGGCCTTCGTAGGATTGCTGGTCGAAGTCGATGGCGCGCATCCGGAACTGGGAGCCTTCGATATCCGGGGTAATGTCGATCACGTAATTGTAGGCCCGCATATCTCCCAGGAGGCGGACGAAACAGCGTTCGTTAAACTTGATGAACTCCTTGGCGATGCGGATCTGGTTGAAGGTCGTATCTTCCAGGCCCTTCTTCATGAAATCGTCGCCCGGGATACCCGCCACATGTTCTTCGATGAGGGTGTCATCGTCCACGAGGAACATCACCTGGCTGGGAGACAGGATGTATTCCAGTTCCAGCCCATAGATGCGGGAAGCATCAGCCTTTTTGATGTAGAAGTGGTCGTAGTTGTCGTTCAGCCGGTTAATGATGCGTACCCGGAAGGGTTTGGTGTTTCCAAAGGTGCAGAAGTCGATCCGCGCGACGGTGAGGTGGTCCAGTACTTCGACATCTCCATCGGTTTTGAGCAGCGCATAGATGTACTTCATGGCCTCATTGACTTGTTCGCGGTCCGATTCGGCGTAGAAGACCGTACGCCACAGGGTGTCATTGCCCTGCTGGTCGATCAGGGGGATGGAGGACTCATAGCGCAACAGGTCGCGATAGCGCGTAGGCAGGGCTATGGCCCGGCTGTGGCGGTTGAGGTATTTGCGCAGGCTTTCGCCAACAGGGATGGTCTCCTTTTTCCTGGAAGGAACATTACCTTTCATCATAGCACGTGAACATTATCGTCAGGTGCATTTTACATTCTTTTTGGATAAAATGGTAACTTCCGGAGGCTATTTATCCAAACAAGCGCTTAATCGGCTACCCGTCTAAGGTTGGACGCTTTTGAATGCCAGGCGGTTGTGAGAGCCC
>CAYVVK010001073.1:0-1801 GCA_964454855.1 uncultured Phaeodactylibacter sp.
TATGACGCTCCCGCTCACCGTACGCTGAAACGGCTGTTGCCCCGGCTCCGTAAAGCAGTTGAGCCTGGCGCGCCAGAAGTAGGCACCAGCGGCTGTAGTTAGTTGGGCTTGGTCCAGGTCGGCCTGACTGCCCGACCAGACTTTTTGCCCGGAGGTATTGAAGAGCTCCACCGTATAGCTTTCCACATTTCGGGAAGGCAGGGGGTTCAACTGGGCAGGCATCTGGATGGGAGAGGGAAAGGTAAGATTGCAGAAGCATCCATCGGCTTGAACGATAAAGGCCTGCTGACGGATGTCACAACCGTAAAAGTTATCTCCGAAAGGCTAAGCTGAAAACTGAGGGTGTAGGCCTCCCCGGCTTCCAGCGTCTCCGTCAATTGCACGGCAAGAAACTCCCGGGCACTCAATGGATAAACAATCATGCCAGCATATCCATCACCTGTAAAGGGCTCCTGAAAACCGCGTTGGTTGGCAGGTACACCGGCGATAGAGGCATAGGACCGATGGAAGAACTCTGTCGTGAACCTCATTATAAACCAGTCTACAGAACTATTTACTCCTGCCGAACCGCCTCATACATCCGCTCTACCTCCTCCAGCGAATACGTCCCGATCAGCCCCGTCTGAAAAACGATCTCCTGGTCGCCCTGCAGCAGGATGTAGCGGAAGCCGTAGTTGATGTTATTACTGTCGACGGCCGTCTGGTAGATGAAGCCGTCCTCCTGCTCGCTGACGATCTTCGAAAAATAGCGGTTGCCCTTGACCTCCGCCAGCTGGTTGGCCTTTACCTTGGCCAGGTCGCTGGTCTCCGCCTCCGAAGCCAGGATCTGCACGTAGTAATTGTCGCCCCCCTTCACGGTGATGTCCTTGTAGATGCCACCCAGGTTATCGGCCTTGATGGTGGCGCTGTCGGGCGCCATGATGGTGACGGCCAGGCCGTGGGAGAGGAGGTCCGTTTCTTTGAGGTTGCTCTGCTCGTTGGGCTGGCAGGCGGCCAGGAGCAGGGTAAGGAAGGAGAAGTAGAGTGTTTTTTTCATTATCAGGTTTTTTTGTTTCTTATTTTTGGAAAAACGATGAAAGCTTACCCAACCTGCCAGCGTTTCCCTGCCGGTACAACTGCAGAACCTGGCAGGTTTGAAGCCGGGCTGCTCTGGTTCCTGAAAAAACGCTTCCAGGTTTCTGAAAACCTGGAAGGTTTCGCCCTCACTTTTAGGGCAGTATGTTACAAAACGATTAACTTTGCGCAAAATTCCTTTAGGCCAAAGACAAATATGATAAAGAGCCTTCAGATCCGGAACTACGCCATCATCGAAGAGTTGGAGATTAACTTTTCTGAGGGGCTGACCATCATCACGGGAGAGACCGGGGCGGGCAAGTCCATACTGCTCGGCGCCCTGGGGCTGATCATGGGCAAGCGGGCGGACATCAAGTCGCTCTACAACCTGGAGAACAAGTGTGTGGTGGAGGCCCGCTTCGACCTTAGCAACTACGACCTCAATGCTTTCTTCGAGGAGAACGACCTCGACTACGGCGATACGCTGTTCATCCGCCGAGAGATCACGCCTTCCGGGAAATCCCGCGCTTTTGTCAACGATACTCCTGTCACTCTGAATATTTTACAGGATTTGAGTTCCACCCTGATCGACCTGCACCAGCAGTTCGACAACCTGGACATCCACCAGGTGTCCTTCCAGCTGCGCATGCTGGATGCCCTGGCGGAAAACAAGAAACTGCTGGCCAGCTATCAGGCCGGCTATCAGGAGTACCAAACCCGGCGCCGCCGCCTGGCGGAGCTCATCCGC
>CAYVVK010001074.1:0-1800 GCA_964454855.1 uncultured Phaeodactylibacter sp.
CAATGAATATAACCTTCTGCAGGGAGGGGATCTGTTTGTAATCGTTCAGTTTATCGGAGAGGTCGAACTCGCGGGTGCTGTCAGAAAGGACTTCTACCAGCAGCCAGGGGTTGGTAATGCCGGAGACGGTGCGGCGGTTGAACTTATAGGATCTCTGCTCCACTTTGCCCCTCACCACCGTTACATCGGCATTGCAGCCCTTTCGATCTTCGGCGATGAAGAGGCGGACGTTGCTGCCCAGTACTTGATAAGAAGGCTCCAGCATCTCAGCCAATAGCTTTCCCATGCGTATTACCAATGCTTCATGAACTACACTTGCTTCACCCATGATCGTGTTGGTTTGCTCGTCGATCTCAATGAAGGAGATCACCTGCCCGTCGCGGTAATGGATGCGGTAATCACAATCTTCAGAGAGTGCGAGGTATTCTTCGAAAGTTGCGGGAGCGCGTAATTCCCTTATGCCGAGCTCCATGCGCGCCTCCAGGGTTTTGGGCCAGTGCCGCCCTTTGCGGAAAGGCTCGGAGGTGCGCACCTCTGCTAGTTGTTCAGGTTGTCTTTTACTGGAAGCCGGCATAGCTGTTTTTTTATTCCAATAAAGATAAACAAAAAAAGAACGCCCCGCTCACAGCTGATACACCTTCGCCTCCATAGCATCCGTATCCAGGATCAGGTAGCTGGGCTGCACTTCCTTTAGCGCCGCGCCATTGTAGCCCATCACGGCGCCGGGGTTCAGCAGCAGGGTATATCGCTTTTCCTCCCGGCCGGGGCGGGGCCCGGAGTCTTTTGCGGGGGAAGGAGCGGGTATTTTTTCGTCGGCATTGAGCTGATGGTCGTGCCCATAGCAGACGATGTCGTACATGCCCGATTCGGCCAGCAGGCGGCCTTTGTCCGGGTAGTGGTTCATGGCGATGGTGCAGCCGCCGAGCTCTCCACGGAAGTACTCGCCATGCAGGTTGATGTTCGGAAATTTGCCGGCCACCTGAATGATGTGCGCCAGGTCGCCGTCGTTATTGCCGAGTACGGCGTGGATGGGGTTGGCGTAGTTCTGCCCCAGCAGTTTGAGGACAAAAGGGGCGCAGAGGTCGCCGCAAAAGAGCAGGGCTTCCGTTTTCTGTACGGCGGTTTCGGCCAATATTTTCTGGAGGTTCCAGACGTTGTCGTGGATGTCGGAGAGGATGGTGAGTTTCATGTAGCAGTTTAATATGGGCAAAATGCTATCTGAAATAGCAATTTCAGGTAGAAACTGCCATTTCAGATAGCAAAAATAATTTCCTCAGGTATATTCAGGCTTCCGCCGTACTTTTCTCCTTTTTAAAAAAGTAGGCCGTTGCGCCGGCTACGCAGAGCGCAGTGACCAGCCCACCGGCTACGCCCGTCAGCAGAAAGACGCTCAGCTGCTCGCCGAACAGCAGCCCCAGCAGGACGAGGGCGAAGAAGCCCGCTGCCCAGCTCAGTACATTTAAGCCGATCCACTGAGAGGCCTTTTTCCGGTATTTCCGAAGCTCCATCCACTGGGCAAAGCCAATCAGGGCGCCCATTATGGCGCCAAAAATAATGGAACCGTACATGGCGGTGTAAACGGGAATGCCAAAGGGGGCAATGACCTGCTGAATGGCATTCTCTCCGGTGTAGGAAAGCGATGGAATGATGGCCAGTACCCAGCCGGCGATAAAGGCGAGCGTAGTATTGCCCCACCAGCGGATCCAGGACAAGTCTTCGTACCGCTTTTTCAGCACCCTCCACTGAAACCAGGCCAGGATGCTGCCGGCGATCAGCCCGCCGATAAGCGCCACCCCGAGG
>CAYVVK010001075.1:0-1799 GCA_964454855.1 uncultured Phaeodactylibacter sp.
TAGGCCAGCGGCGCCGCCAGCAGGAAGGCCAGGCCCACCAGTTTGGTGAACTCCCCGTTCAGCAGCAGGATGATGTCCGAAACCGTGGCGCCCAGCACCTTGCGAACACCGATCTCCTTCGTACGCTGCTGGGTGATGAAGGTGGCCAACCCCCACAGCCCCAGGCAGGCAATGAACACCGCCAGGCCGGCGAAGATCTGGAACAGGCGGAACAGCCGGGCCTCCGCCTCGTACATCTGCGCGATCGTATCATCCAGGAACTCGTAGCTGAACAGGCCCTCGGGAAACTGCCGGCTCCAGCTCTCTTCCAGAAAGCTTAGCGTTTCTTCCGCCTTGTCCATCCTGACCTTCAGGCCTACATTGTAGTAGAAGAAAGGAAAGTGGATGATCACGGTGGGTTCGATTGCCTGGTGCAGGGATTGCGTGTGAAAATCGCGGACCACCCCTACGATGGGCGCCCGGATGTTGTTGATGCCGACCTGGTACTCTTTGCCGATGATCTCCTGCGGATTTTCAAAACCCAGCTTTTCCACCAATTGCTCATTGACTAGTAAGGCGTATCGCTGCTCTTCCATAGGCAGTTCCTCCGAAGCCCTCCTATCATCAGCCGCCGTCAGGTCGCGGCCGGCGATAAGCTCCAGGCCGTAGGTTTCCAGGTAGCTGTGGTCGGCCGGTTTAAGGGCGATATCTACCGCCGTCTGTTCATTATCGGGCTCCCGGTACAGGCGGGTGTGGATGTTATTGGGGGAAGTGGGCGTGCCCAGGGCGAAAGATACTTCCTCGATGTTAGGCGATTTTAGCCACTCCTCCTTCAGCTGATCGTAGGTGCCCGGCTCCGGGATGCGCAGCTCCACGATGGATTCCTTATCAAACCCCAGCTCGCTCTGCCGGAAGTAGTTCAGCTGCCGCGATACGATGAGCGTGCCGATGATCAGGAGGAAGGAAATGCCGAATTGAGCTGTTACCAAACCGCGGCGTATGAACAGGGTGCCGCGCAGGCTCTCCCCCACCTTCCCTTTGATGGCATTCACCGGCCGGAAATGGGAAAGTACAAAAGCGGGATATGCGCCCGCCAGGAGCGTGACGGCCAATACCGATATCAGCAGGAAGAGCATCAGAGCGGGGTCGTCCAGCCAGCCCAGGTTCATCTGCAGATCCATCAGGGTATTGAGCCACGGCAGGGCCAGCTGGCTGATGCCCGCTGCTATAAATGCTGCGGCGCTGGTGATCAGAAAGGCTTCGCCCAGGAATTGCAGGGCAAGCTGCCGGCGGTTGGCGCCGATCACCTTGCGCACGCCCACTTCTTTGGCCCGCCGGAACGCATGGGCGGTCGACAGGTTGATGAAGTTGATACAGGCTACGATCAGGATCATACCTCCGATGATGCCGAAAAACCACAGGTACCATGGGGCGATCGGCTCCCGGGCGCCGCTGGCGGAAAAGCGGGGTTCGAAATGGATGTCGCTCAAAGGCTGAATAACAAATTCCGTAACGGCTGCCTCTTCCTCTGTGAAGTATTTGTCGACAAAAAGATCGAGCTGCTCATTGATGGCCGCCTCATCCACATTGGAAGGCAACAGCAAATAGGTACTCCCGGCAATGTTCATACCCCAGGACTCCGGGTCGAAGGGGTAGAAATCCGGGAAAGACTCGAAGGACACCAACAGTTCGGCCCTCATGTGGGAGGTAACGGGGATGTCTTCCATCACGGCGCCAACAACCAGCGGCAGGTCACCGTCCAGTGTTATTTTCTTACCCAAAGCCTCTTCCTCCCCGAAAAAGCGGCGGGCGGTGGAAGC
>CAYVVK010001076.1:0-1798 GCA_964454855.1 uncultured Phaeodactylibacter sp.
GCACAACAGCGAAGGGCAGCTTCTCCCCCTGCAGCCCTTCATCCGCCTGCGCCCCGACCAGGCCTACAAAACCATCACCGCCGGCCGCAGCGGCCCTTCCCTCAACCTGGCCCTGCCCGCCTACAGCGACGCCCTGCTGCAGGGCCTGCGGCAGTTCCTGCGCGGGCATCCCCGGCTGGCCGCCCACTTTTCCGGGCAGGCCTTCGAAGGCTGGCAGCGCCTCCGGGAGATCGGCATCGTGCTGGGCATTTCCCTGCTGTTGCTGTACCTCATCCTGGCGGCGCAGTTCGAATCGCTGCTGCAACCCTTCATCGTCATGATGGCCGTGCCGCTGGGCATCGTCGGGGCGCTGTTCACCCTCTGGTGGTTCGGCCAGAGCATCAACCTGGTGTCCATCATCGGCATGATCGTCATGAGCGGCATCGTGGTCAACGACGCCATCCTCAAAGTAGACATGATGAACCGCCTGAAGCAGGAGCACGGCCTGCGCACCGCCATCCACGGAGCAGGCATCCGCCGGCTCAAGCCCATTGTGATGACTTCCGTGACCACCATACTGGCCCTGCTGCCCATCCTCTTTGCCGGCGGGCTGGGCGCCGAGCTGCAGCGCCCGCTGGCCTACGCCGTCATCGGCGGCCTGACGGCGGGCACCCTGAGCAGTTTGTATTTTATACCGCTGTTTTATGGGGTGATCTATGGGACTAGCCCCGGAGATGGAAATATCTAGCATTTGTGAAAAATGGAAACTCCCCTACTTTACACAAAGCCGATAAATGGTTAAATTTACCGAGCTGTGTTTTAAAAAGACAATGTTATGAGCAAACTGGAACTAAAAGGCGGGATATTGGAAATGATAGCTCTTATTAACGATAAAGAATCTTTGATGGAGCTTAAAGAGCTTATAAGCGAATTTCTGGGTAACCATATTAAGGATTCCGACTACTGGGATGAACTCAGTGAAACAGAAAAAAGAGGCCTCGAAAAGGCAATAGAAGAAAGCAGTGACGAAACTAATCACGTCAATCATGAGGAGGTCATGAAAAGATATAAAGAATGGTTAGAGAAGTAGTTTGGAATAAAAAGGCAGCCGAAACATTCCACGAAATCACTGAATTTATTGAAGAAAATTACTCGGAGGAAAGTGCCGGAAATTTTGTCCGGAAGGTAAATGAACTGATCGAGAAACTGAGGAAATATCCGGAAATTGGTAGAAGGTCAAAAACAAAAAAAACGGTTAGGCAATACAAAATCGACAAATACAGGAAAATGTACTACCGGAAATATGGAGCTAAACTGCTGATCGTATATATTTTTGATCAAAGGCAGGATCCGGATAGTAATCCTTACTTGTGATTTTATTCGTCCTCGTATTTTTACGATATCAAAGCGCAAGCTGCAATGAGCAGGTACCAGCAAAACATCGACTACATCAATACTAATTTTCAGGACCCTAGCAAGGAAGTGGAAAGGACGGGGTATGACTTGAATAAGTTAACGAAATACGCCTCGGGCCTCAAATAGAAGCACCCACGGCTGCATCAAAGAGATCGGCCTCCGCCCTTCCGCTTCAGGCAATGCGCTGGTGGTAAACGCCCTTTTTTCTCCGGATAGCCTGTTGCAGGTAAATGTCAGCCAGGTGGCGGGCATACTGGACGACGGCTTTGCGTTTGTAGAAAATGCACAGGTGGAATGGTGGGAGGAGGAGGAACGGGTGGGCACCTTGCCATAATTACCTCAGCCCCCGCCTGTCGCTGAAAGGCACGTACACCCTGATGCAGCAGAACCTGCACCTGCTCTC
>CAYVVK010001077.1:0-1798 GCA_964454855.1 uncultured Phaeodactylibacter sp.
CGAAGTTTCCAACATTCCGCCCCTCAACCTTGGAGAACGCCTCCGCTATGTGACCCAGTACCCCTACGGATGCCTGGAGCAGACCCTCTCCGGAGGCTTCCCTCAGCTCTACCTCAGCCGCCTGATGGAACTGGATGAAGAACAGGAGAAACGCATTTCCGGTAATATCCGCGCCACCATCGAACGGCTGAAGCAGTTCCAGGCCGGACAGGGCGGCTTCGCCTACTGGCCGGGCGGAAATACTCCTGACCACTGGGCGACCTCCTACACCGGCCACTTTATACTCGAAGCCAAGGCTACCGGATACTCCATTCCACCAAGCCTGCTGGAAAAATGGACGCAATTCCAGAAGAAAACCGCCCGCATGTGGGACCCACAGCAGGAGGAACTCGGTTTCTACTCCCAAAGCAGCCACCAGCTCATGCAGGCCTACCGCCTGTACACCCTGGCGCTCGCAAAAGAACCGGACCTGGCCGCCATGAACCGCCTGCGGGAATACCGCAACCTCAGCCTTCAGGCCCGATGGAGCCTGGCTGCCGCCTACGCGCTGGCAGGCAAGCCGGAAGCCGCCCGGGAACTGGTGCGCAATGCCAAAACAAGCGTCCCTGATTATCAGGAACTGTCTTATACCTACGGCTCGGAACTGCGAGACCGGGCCCTCATCCTGCAGACGCTGGTACTGCTCGACAAGCAGGAAGAGGCTGCCGAACTGGTGCGCTATATTTCCGATGAACTGAGCAGCGGGCGCTGGTGCAGCACCCAGGAAATTTCCTTTGCCCTTATGGCAGTGGGAAAATACGTAGGAGAAGCCGGCACCGCCGGCAAGCTGGCCTTCAGCTACCAGCTGCCCAACGGCACCACGGTAAATGCCGGCTCGGAAAAACCGCTTATGCAGGTACAGGTCCCCGTGCAGGCTGGTGCCCGGCGGGAGGTAATGGTGAAAAATACCGGAAAAGGGAAGCTGTTTACCCGCCTGATCCGCACCGGGCAACCGCTGGCCGGCACAGAAACCGCCAGCGCCAACAACCTGCGTATAGAAGTGGCCTATAAGAACATGGAAGGCGGGAGCATCGATCCCGGAAGCATCTCACAGGGAACGGACTTTATCGCTGAGGTGCGCGTCACGCATCCGGGCACACGGCCTATTCCCTACCAGGAGCTGGCGCTCAACCAGATCTTCCCCTCCGGCTGGGAAATCATTAATACGCGTATGGACCAGATCGAAGCCATCGATCAGGGCGACAGGCCGGACTATCAGGACATCCGGGACGACAGGGTCAACACCTTCTTCGACTTGCAGGAACGAAAGACGGATGTATACCGGGTACAACTCAACGCCGCCTACGAAGGGCGCTTCTACCTGCCCGCCGTCTCCTGTGAGGCGATGTATGACCAAAGCATCAGTGCCCGCCTGCCGGGGAAATGGGTGGAAGTGACGCCCCCCAGAAGCATATAAGCTGACTGGCAGGCCCTGTTTAATGGGAAAGGCCAGTGAATCAGGATTCACTGGCCTTTCCCATTTTATCGATAAATTTCCGGGAACCGATCAGTTGCCGATCTGCCCCCCCGCCCGGCGGAAGCTCCGAAGGAACTCGCCAAAACTGTCGAACTCCCGGCGGAAGCTCAGGCCGGTGCCCACTTCCAGGCGGCTTCCGCCCCCGATATCGGGTTCCAGGCGCTGGTAGATGCGCAATTTAAGGGTGCGGTCTTTATTGAGTACATATTCGATCACCACATCATTGCCCACGAAGGTGCCGCTGCTTTCAGGAGCTGCCCGGGCGCTATTGCCAATATCTAC
>CAYVVK010001078.1:0-1796 GCA_964454855.1 uncultured Phaeodactylibacter sp.
TCTCCGTCACATTCACGACCTGCCCCCGGCTCTCAGTCTTTTTTTTCTTTCGATATGTGGCTTCGGGCCAGTACTCGACATAACCTTTAGGGTCCGGGCGAGGATGGGTTTCAGGAGAGAAGAAGCCGGCGTTTTTGAGGGGGAGAAGCCAATCAGGTGATGAGAGATGTGAAAAAAAATATAGGCGATGCGATCGGTTGTTACAAATATTTTTTAAAAATCCAATAATACCCTCGGTAGGTTTTTCGTATTCGAGAATTCTTTTGATTCGTTGATTGAAGTTTAGAAACGAACCAATAAGCCATGACAGCACTTTTTCGTATTCATCCCAGAGCATTATTGCTTCATCATTGTCTCTTGGATCGCGATAAGCGCCATGCCTATGCGCAAATTTATGGAATTTTTTTGCAATTTTGTGCCATTTTTCAACGTTATAGTGATTTGAACTCACGTTTAGTGAATTTGCAATTGAACCTTTATGCCCAAGATCACTTATTTCTCTTCCACATTCCTTACATGGTTTTTTTATTTCTATGGAAAATAGGTCTCTCAATCCGCCGTCAATTTCTCTTAACATATGACCTAATATGTTCGCTTTTGCTTCAAAATGTGCGCTGTTCTTGATTTTTATGCCGTCAAAATAGAAAGAAGATACTTCGCTCCCAATCTGCTTTAATCCCTCATAAATGGCAGATTGAGATTCCGTTGGTGAAAAGTCGGGAGAATATTGCTGGGGAAAATCCATAAACAAACCAATCTATCGGACATCAATATGCGAAAAATAAATTCGCGGATCGTTTTTTTCTTCAATATTGCATTGACGGTCGACTCCGTCATAAATGTTTATACGGTATTCCCACACACCATTTCCGTCAGAATAAAACTTGCATGTGTATATTTGGAATCCTTTTCGAGCAAGGTCCTTAGCTGAAATGAAGCGCCTGCAAAGAACATTTTGCGGCTGTTTTTCTATAATATTGCTCCCTTCTTTTATGTATATGGCCTCAAGTTTTGCTGCTTCTAGCTCAATGATTTTTCGGTCGTCGTCCTTCTTGAAATTCCTTCCCATAATCTTGAATTTAACTTGATGGTTGCCAGCTTTCCCCGCAAAATCACTTGCATAGGGCCCGTAAAGAATTGAAGATGCCTTTCGCTTATTCATACCAGTGCGCCATTCCCACAAATCAATTTTCGTGTTGATTCCGTTTTTTTGGGCAACATTACAAGGAATTCTGTTCCCATAGCCGTGATATATTTCGCCGCGGGTTTCGTCATTCTGCCCATGATTTTGCTCGGTTACGCTTTGGTATCTCTTAATTTTCCCCTTTAAAAAAGTCCTTAGTATCCAAGGCAATGAAGTGACGATTCCACCACCAATTGCACCGCCAAGTGCCGACCAAAAAATAGAAGATGAATTGCTCATATTAAAAACCCTTATGGTTATCCTTTTTTAGTTATAACCGATTTGCCTTATGCGTTTTTCTAAGTTACCCCCTCACCCCTTCCGCCTCTCCGGGTCGCCCCCGTACGTCCTTTCTTCCTGAATCGTACCGTCCCGTTTTTTAATGATCAGCTGCCCCTTGGGCGCGTCAGCCCGTGCCGTTTTGATGCCTTTCTGAACGGCCGTGGATTTCTTTTGATGGTTGTACAGCACCTTCCCGTTTTTCTTGATGTCCCAGCCCCCGTCAGCCTTGTTCGGAGCTAACGCGTTTGGCCGGCGGCCAAAAATAAAAAAATATCAAACCCAAAATCCCGTTAAATTATAACAAGATTTTAAGTTTGAACTCCATATTACT
>CAYVVK010001079.1:0-1784 GCA_964454855.1 uncultured Phaeodactylibacter sp.
TTGAACTATACGGCTCTGCCGTAATTGTAAACTTTATTTTTGGACAGTTACTTAAAGGGTATTCAAATAGAAAACTGGACAGAGAAAAAGCACAACAAACATATTTGAATAGAGCAAATACATCGCCCTTGGTGCGCCCAGAATCCTATGGTTTTTTTGATGAATGTTGAATTGTTTTAGTGTAGTTCATCCCTCTATTCTCGCACAGAAGCCCTCCCTCAGTTGTTGCATATAAACAACAACCAAAGCTTTCAATAAATGAAAAACCTGATCCTCCTTCTAATCCCCCTGTTCTTCATGGCCTGCCAAACCGAACCCGACCACACCACCACCATACTATCACCAGACGGCGCCCTTCAGCTCAACTTCTCCCTCTCCGAGCGGGGCATCCCACAGTACAGCCTGACGCGCAACGGCGCCAACGTCATCGATACCTCCGGCCTGGGCTACAACCTGCAGGAGTCCGGCCCGCTGCGCGAGGGCTTCTCCATCGTTTCTACTGAAACCGCCGAAACACGGGAGAACTGGACTCCCGCCTGGGGCCCGCAGGCCGAGATCCAAAACCACTACAATGAGCTCTTCATCGAGCTGACTGAAGAGGGCGACAACGCCCGTAAGATGAACCTGCGCTTCCGCCTCTTCGACGACGGCCTGGGCTTCCGCTACGAAGTACCCGAACAGGAAGCCATACAGGAAGCCACCATCATGGACGAGTACACGCAGTTTAAGCTCACCGGCGACCATATGGCCTGGTGGATACCTGCCGATTACGACAGTTATGAATACCTCTACCAGCATACCCGCCTGAGCGCGGTAGACACCACCGGCATGAACTACGGCATCGCCGACCGCCCCGACCGCCACATCGCCAATCCGCAGGCCGTCAATACGCCCGTCACCATGAAAACGGACGACGGCCTGTACCTCAGCTTTCACGAGGCCAACCTCACCGACTATGCCGGCATGACCCTCGGCATCAAAGAGAACAATACCCTGCAGAGCGAACTGGTGCCCTGGAACGACGGCACCAAAGTGCGGACGAGCGCCCCTTTTCAGTCGCCCTGGCGTACCATACTGGTGGCCGAAGCCCCCGGCCAGCTCATCGCTTCCAACCTCATCCTCAACCTCAATGAGCCCAGCCAGATCGAAGACGTCTCCTGGATAGAACCTATGAAGTATACCGGCATCTGGTGGGAACTGCACCTGGGTAAGACCGACTGGGCGCTGGAAAAAGTGGAAGGCTCCTGGTCCGACAAAGGCGGCACCGGCCATGGCGCCAATACGCAGAACGCCATCAACTACATCGACTTCAACGCCGAATACGGCATCCGCGGCCTGCTGATCGAAGGCTGGAACCAGGGCTGGGAATACTGGGGGCTGGACACCCTCGGCTATTTCGACTTTACCACCCCCTACCCCGACATGGACATGGATTCGGTAGTGGCCTACGCCAACAGCAAGGGCGTGGCCATCATCGGCCATCACGAAACAGGCGGCCAGGCGGATTATTACGAGGCACAGCTGGAGGATGCCTTTAAATATTACAACAGCCTGGGTATTAAAGCCGTCAAGACCGGCTACGCCGGGCCCGTAACCCCTAAAGGCGAATACCACCACGGCCAGTACATGGTGCGCCACCAGCGCCGGGTGATCGAGATGGGAGCCAAATACAACATCATGATCAACGCCCACGAACCCGTCAAGCAGACCGGCCTGCGCCGCACCTTCCCCAACCTGGTAGCCCAGGAAGGCGTGCGTGGCATGGAGTACAACGCCTGGAGCGA
>CAYVVK010001080.1:0-1781 GCA_964454855.1 uncultured Phaeodactylibacter sp.
GGAAGAAAATGCGCCCCGGATCTTTGCTTCCAGCATCGTTGTCAAAAATGTGGAGCAGGCCAACCGGCAGATCGACGCCCGGGCAGCCTTGTTTGAGGGGCCCCGGGATATGGCCCACGCAAAACGGGTATTCAGCTCGCTGATCTCCCGGGCGCGGACGGAGGACGATACCCGCATAGACAGCATGGCCGAGGCGCTGGGGATGGACAGGAATGAGGTCTCCCGGTATCTGGCCCTGTTTAAGCAGGCCGGCCTGCTGAGCCATGATAAAGACCTGACCGCCTACTACTTCACGGTAGGAGGAAAGCGCCATTCCAGGCCCGTATTTCAACAAGCCTCACAGGTAGAAGCAAAAATGTTTGAGCTGCTTTTCCCAAATGAAGAGAGACGAACCAAAACCTTCTACTTGCGGGAATTGAACGAAGGCCTGATCGAAGCCGGGCTGGACGGAGGGCTACACACGATCAAAACCGTCCTGAACTATTGGAGCGTCAGCAATGCCATTCATAAAGAGCGGATAGATCGTAGCACGGAGCAATATCAAATCATACTGAAGAAGCCTCACGGCATATTCGCCCGGGAGATCCGGCAACGTAAAAAGATGGGGGAATTTTGCCTCGCAGTATTTGAGCGCGACTACCTGTCAAATGCCCAAACGGATCCGGATTTCAAGGACAAAAAACTGATCGAATTCTCCACCCTGGAGATACAGGAAAAGGTTAACCTGCTTTTAGGCGAAAGCCGGGCCATTCGCGAATACGAGTACCTCTTGCTCTACCTGCACCGGCTTAATGCGATCGAATTGAAAAGCGGGCTGCTGGTGTTTTACAACCCCATGAAGATCATCCGGCGCCAGGAGAACAACCGCAAGCAATATACCCTGGACGATTTTGAGCAACTGGCCCGCTATTACCAATCCAAGGCCGAGCAGATCCATATTGTGGGTGAATACGCCAAAAAACAGCTGCGGCAACAGGAAGAAGCCCTGCAGTTTGTCGACGATTACTTTGTGCTGGATTACGATGATTTTCTCAGCAAATATTTCCCCGGCCGCCGCACCAGGATACGGCAACCTCTCACCGAGGAACAGTTTGAACGGATCATCAAAGGCCTCTCGGCGGAGCAACTGGAAGTGGTCAAAGACAATAAAAGCCAAAACATACTCGTCGCCGCCGGCCCGGGCAGCGGAAAGACCCGCGTACTGGTGCATAAGGTGGCTCACCTGCTGTTGCTGGAAGACATCAAGCCCGAGCAATTCCTGATGCTCACCTTCTCCCGCCCGGCCGCCCTGGAGTTCAAGGCCCGGCTGAGAAAGCTGGTGGGCCGAATGGCTTACGATGTCGACATCTTTACCTACCACGGCTTCGCCTTCCAGCTGCAGGGGCGGATGGGCGACCTGGAGCGTTCAGAAAACATACTGGAGCAGATGACAGAAGCCATCCGTAAGCGGGAAGTACCCCTGGAGCGGCTGCTCCCTAAAAGCGTGATGGTAGTAGACGAGTTTCAGGACGTCAGCCAGAGCGAGTACGCCTTTATGGAAGCCATCGCGGAGGTGGCCGGCAACATCCGGGTCATTGTCGTTGGTGATGACGATCAGAATATTTACGAATTCCGGGGCGCCAGCATTAAATACATGCAAGAATTTGCCGAACGGTACGCCGCCAAAACCTATTACCTGACCACCAACTACCGCGCCCGCCGAAACCTGCTGGCGTTCAGCAACCGGTTTTTGAAGGATCAGATCACTTCGGCCCGCGTGAAAAAGGAGGTCGAGCTGCTGC
>CAYVVK010001081.1:0-1779 GCA_964454855.1 uncultured Phaeodactylibacter sp.
GCCGGTGATCATCTTTTCGCTCATCACGGCGGCGCCGGCGCTGGTGCCGGCAATCGTGGCGCCCCGCCGGTATGCTTCGTGTATGGCATCGTAAACCGGGCTGCCGAGCACCACCTTCATAAACGCGCGCTGGTCGCCACCGGTGAGGTAAACCAGGCTGGCGGACCTGAGGGAATCCAGCGCGGCATCAGGATGCTCTCCTTCCAGAAAATTATAGGTTCGGAACTTTTCTGAAGGCAGGCCCATTTCCACAAACTGCTTGATGGCATAATAGGCCGAAGTATCCGGCTCCCCGCTGGCCATGGGCAGGATAATGGCATAACCGGCGCTGTCAATGCCTGATGCCGCTATCAGTTCCTGCAGCATCCCGGGCGGCCGTTTTCCACCACCGATGATGAAGAGCCTGCCGGCGGGAGCAGGTTCGGCGCCTGCGGTTTCAGAGGTTTCTCCTTCCTGCTGCTTAGGCTGGCAGGCCAGCAGGGCGGCCAGAAAAAAGAAAAAGATGATCCGTGAATACATGGAATGGGTGCTTTAAAATGAACTCAGGTTCAAATCCGATGAGCCCGGCAGAATCGAAAAATAAAAAAACGTTCATCATCAATTCATGGATGGAGTACGCAAAAAACATATTTTTGCTTTCATCCCGGGCATTATTTGCTTAAATTATGCCTTTTACGGGAAGAACACCCCTTAAACGGAAAAGCCATCAAAGTACTTATATGGGAAAAATTATTTCGCTGCTCAACCACAAAGGTGGAGTTGGAAAGACGACAAGCGTGATCAATATCGGAGCCGGAATGGCAGAACTGGGCAAACGGGTCCTGCTGATCGACCTCGACCCTCAGGCCAACCTGACCCTCTCACTGGGCGCCCCCCGGCCCCCGCAGACCATATACGAAGCACTGCGCGGAGAATCGGAACTGGTGCCTACGGGAGTGCGGGAAAACCTGGATGTCGTGGTCTCCACCCTCGACCTCTCCGGAGCAGAAATGGAACTGATCAACGAAGCGGGCCGGGAGTTCATCCTGCGGGAACTGTTCGCTCCCATACGCGAGGAATACGATTTTATCATTATCGACTGTCCTCCTTCCCTCGGCCTGCTGACGCTCAACGCCCTGACCTGTAGTGATTATGTCATCATCCCCCTGCAAACGGAATTTCTCGCCCTGCAGGGCCTGGCCAAGATCAAACAGGTCATACAAAAGGTCAAACTGCGCCTCAACAAAAACCTGCAGATCGGCGGCGTGCTGGCCACCATGTACGACAGCCGCAAGGTGCTCAACCGCGATGTGGTGGAAACCATCAAGAAATACTTCGGCGAGCTGGTCTTTGACACCATGATCCGCGATAATGTCGCCCTGGCGGAAGCCCCCTCCCAGCGCAAAGATATATTCGAATATAATCGCAACAGCTCCGGCGCCGAGGATTACCTCAGCCTGTGTAAGGAGATATTGACGCGGGTGGAGGAGATGGAGCGGGTTGGGGATGAGTTTTGAGGGATGAGTTTTGAGGGATGAGTTTTGAGGGATGAGTTTTGAGTGATGAGTTTTGAGTGATGAGTTTTGAGGGACGAGGGAAGATCACCTGAAAGATATTTTTGTATTAAACGTGCTCTTATGGGGTTTGAAGACAACAAAGCCTTTGCCGAATGGCTCAAGGAAAGAACAATGAATTTTGCAGTAGAGGTAATTAAGTTCTGTGAGAAGGACCTGCCTGACAGCCAGGCGGCTAAGGTCATTACTTACCAACTTATTAAATCCGCAACTTCTACTGCGAGTA
>CAYVVK010001082.1:0-1778 GCA_964454855.1 uncultured Phaeodactylibacter sp.
AAAAGGAGGTTTGCCGCTGAGCCTGGAATACAGCCAGGCCAGGCGCCAGGCGATGGGAGTCATCCAGCGGGCAGCCCGGAAACGGGGGGCAGGCTTGCCGAACTGCGCGGCAATGGCGGCCATCAGCTCTCGGTAGGAGAGGTTTTCTGCATTGAGCACATAGCGTTCGCCGCTGATGGGGCTCTCCATGAGCTCGGCCATAAAGCGGACGACATCCCGCACGTCGACAAAGCCGGTGGTGCCCGCCGGGTAGAAGGCCATGCCTTTCCACCCCATCTTGAAAAAGCGGGCGGTGCCTCTGTCCCAGAAGCCACTGCCCAGAATGACGGAGGGGTTGACGATGGCGGCATTCAGCCCTTCGGCAATACCCCGCCATACTTCCTGTTCGGACTGGAACTTGCTGATGGCGTAACGGGTATTGAAGCGGCTGCGCTGCCAGCCGGATCTTTCGTTCAGCCGGCTGCCTTCGTGTATCCTGCCCAGGCTGGCTATGGAGCTGACATGGACGGACTTGGCAGTATTGTGGTAGAGGGCGGCATTGACGAAATTGGCGGCTCCCTCTACATTGGCCCGCAGCATATATCCGGCATCGCTCGGGTCGAAGGAAACCACGGCGGCGCAGTGGAAGGCATTGTGGATCCCTTTAAGGGCATCTTCCAGAAAGACAGGGTCCAGCATATCGCCTTCGGCCCATTCCACCTGGCCGGCAATGTCTTGCACCAGCCTCATATCGCTGTCTTTCCGGCGGGTGGCCCTGATGTTAGTATAGCCGCAGTGCAAAAGGTAGCGCAGCAGGTAAGCCCCGAGGAAACCGGTGGCTCCTGTGATCAGCAAGCTTTTGTTTTTATCTTCTGCGCTTGTGTTCATAGTTGTTTTTTCCAGCCCTGATGAACAGCCCCGGCCACGGCGGCCCGGCTGGCATTGGTCACGGAGGGCAGGCAATTTGGAATATTGGCCACGCGCAGGGCGCCCATGAGAGCCATCAGGGCCGCCTCTTTGAAGGAAATAATCTCCGGCCCGGGGATCTCGAGGGCGAAGGAACAAATTTTTTCACACTCCTCCCGAATGCAATCTACCAAAAACTGATGGAAAGCGCCGCCTCCGGTAGCCAGCATGCGGTATTTTCGCAAAGGCAGCCGTTCCCTGTGGATCACCTGCTCCATATCACGGGCGATCTGCCGGGCGATCTGCCGGCATGCGGTGTGCAGTTTGTCTTCCACCTTTCCGGGAGCCGCCAGATAAAGGGCCACCATGTGTTCGCGCACCCAGTCGTTGCTGAGGGATTTGGGATAGGGCAGGCGGAAGTAGTTGTCCTGTTCCGCTTTTACGAGGAGGCTCTCGTCCAGCTTTCCTGCTGCGGCCAGTTGCCCGCCTTCATCGTAGGGGAGCCCTTTTTCTCTGGCCAGTGCGTTGAGCAACTGATTGGCGCCTGCACTGTCGAAGGCGACGTATTGGCTGCCGGCCTTACAGCTCATGTTGCAGATGCCTCCCAGGTTGAGCAGGAAGTCGTAGTCCGGAAAGAGCAGTTTATCGGCAATGGTGGCCAGCGGCGCACCCTGGCCGCCCAGCGCTACATCCTGCATGCGGAAATTGTCGATGGTGGGCAGGCCTGTGCGGGCGGCGATGGCCGCGCCGTCGCCGATCTGAAGGCTCATGCCCTGCGCCGGATCGTGGAAAATGGTGTGCCCATGGGAGGCGATGAAGTCGGGCTCGAGGGCATGGCGGCCCAGGAAGGCCTCCGCAAGTTCGCCGAGGTAGGCGCCGAAGCGAGCGTGGCA
>CAYVVK010001083.1:0-1771 GCA_964454855.1 uncultured Phaeodactylibacter sp.
GGGTAGGCCTGTTGGTTTTTGCAGGCGTATAGGAGTTCCTCCTCCCGGTAAAGATCGTAGGAGCCTGCCGGGATATCGACCTCTTCTCTGGGCAAAAAAATGGTGGCCTCCCAGTCGAACACCAGGTTCGTAAAGGCGCCCTCGATCTCATAGGTATAACCATAACCGATGATCTTCGCCTCCTTTTCGCTGACGATCAGTTGCATTTCTGCCCAGGTGTTGATGAGCGCGAACAGGCTGTCGGCCTCGAGCTGCATTTTCTGGAAGGCAAACTTCATAGTATTTCCGTTTTGTGATAAAGTAATGCGGAATCAGGAGTTAAATTAGCCGTAACAAACGATAGCAAATTTTCACGGGATAAAATTAAAAATATTCCACCATTCCTCACATTGTTTTGGATTGAGGTGGGTCTCTTGGTAAAGCTCCCGGTGGCGCGCCACTCTTTTTTTGGAAACAGCTTCCCCATACTGAAATACTTTCAGGCTTTTACCTCCCTTTCCATCGGGCACCGGAATGGCCTTTCCGCCCTTATAAGCAGCATCGGCAATCCGGTATTTGGCGCCGAAATGAGTGCCTTCCACCCAGTGAAGGCCTATTCTGGCCTTTCCGTTGATGACATCCTCATCTATGCGGTAAAGCAGCTTCTTCTTTTTATGATACAGGAACTTGAAGTATCCCCCACGCTTTACTTTCTTACAAATTACGATGAAACCCGCCGCAAAAAAATCCTCCGGGCATTTATCCCGCGGGTCAAAATCGCCGCCGCCGGGCCAGTCTACGGTGAGATCGGTATCGGTTAGCTGGTAGGAGAAGGAAGGGCCGCCAGTACTTGGTTTTGTAGCAAAAACATAAGCCGGCCCCTGCTGAAAAGCCTGGCTACTTATTAAGTTGTAGATGATTGTGCCCAGCAGTAGGGCAAATAACAGCCCGAGGGGCACTATCCGAGAATGGGTTTGGTGGTAGATCATAGTAAAGCTCGTTAGTTAAGGCAAAAAAAGGCAGCTACTACGGAGAGCCGTAGCGTTAAGTTTTTTTACCTTGTGTTTTGGCATTTTTTAATGAACAGCACAAATATAACGTGTAAATAGTCACAAAATCAAATTTTTTGTGACTTTTAACGTGTATTATTGCGCAATAATCTACAGGTGACTGTACGCGAGCGATTTATACAGCTATTGGAAGCAGCTAATTATACGCAGACGGATTTCGCCACCACATCGGGCTACAGCCGGGATGCTGTGACCAACTTCATCAATGGCAGGACCAAACTTCCCAAGGCCGATTTTTTCCAGGCTGTGAAAAAAGCCTTCCCTGCCCTCAACCTCGACTGGCTCATCACCGGCCAGGGCGATATGTGGGAGGGCCCGCCTCCCGAAGAGTTGAAAAACTTAACCCCGCCGGAACAACCTGCTCCCAATCAGGAACAACAGCTCTTCAACCGCCTGCTGATACAGAAACTAGAGGAAGTGGCACGGATATTAAAAGAAAAAGACCCGCAGGCCTATCGGGAGCTGGGATTGGAGGAATTGATTAAGAAAAGTAAATGATATATCTCAGAGAGAAAGAAATGCATGTCGGAAGCAATATCAAATTTTTAAGAAAAACCCGGGGGTGGACGCAAAAGCAACTTGCCGAGAAACTGGACAAGGCCTACATCACCGTAGGCGATTACGAGAGAGGCTAGGCCCTGCCGCCCCTCAACGTCGTCCTGGACCTCTGCCGCATTTTCAATACCGATATTGCTACCCTGGTACTTACCGACATCAGGACG
>CAYVVK010001084.1:0-1764 GCA_964454855.1 uncultured Phaeodactylibacter sp.
GCCGCTCGCGCTCCCGCCTGGGGCAAAACTCGCTTTGAAAACGAACGGCTGCTGGTGGAGCGGCTGCTTCAGCAGAGTCAGATACAGGCTGCCTTCGAAAGGGCGCAGGCGCTGCTGGAAAAGGCGCAGGCAGCGGGGCCGGGGGCTTATGGTGGGGCGGATTATGATTTGGCGATGGCACATGATCTACTAGGTACCGTTTTGTTAACAGGGGGTCAGTTAGGTCCTGCCCTTGAGCTTTTTGTCGAGGCACAGCGGCTGTTTGAAGCCCTGGGAGAGCGCGGAGAACGCATGGGGGCAGTTACCTTGGCCGAACAGGCGGATTGCCTCGCCGGCCTGGGGCGGCTGGAGGAAGCAGCGGGAAAGTATGAGGAAGCCATTGGCCGGTCTGAAAAACTGGAAGGTTTCCGGCAGGTGGCGGCAGGCAAAGGACAACTGGCAACGGTGCGGCTGTTGCAAGATAAATACGCCGAAGCCATAGCCGCCTACGAAGAGGCGCGCGCCATTTTTGAACAGCAGAATGAGCCGGCCTCGGTCGCTACTGCCTGGCATCAGATCGGCAATGTGCACCAGGAAGCCGGCAACTACGAGGCGGCGGAAACGGCCTACCGAAATGCATTAAAGATTGATACCCAGGCCAACAACCGGGCCGGTAGTTTGGTGCAGTTGGGTAATCTTTATGGTGGCAAATTGAACCGGCCGGAAGAGGCGGTGGCCTTTTACCGGCAGGCGGCTGATATTTATACGGAGATGGGGGATATGAGGTATGAAGGGGTTGCTCGCAACAACATCGCCGACACCCTGCTGAAGCTTAAACGGTACGAGGAAGCCCGGGAGGAGGTTTGGCGGGCGATCGAGTGTAAAAGCCAATTTGGCCATGCGGCCACTCCATGGAATTCTTTTAGTATTCTACACCGGATCGAAACAGCGGCAGACAATTCTTCGGTCGCCCAGGAAGCCTGGCAACAGGCGCGGGCGGCCTACCTGGCCTACCGGCGGCAGGGGGGGTATGCGCAGTATGCGGGCGGGCGGTTGTGTGATCAGGTGGTTGCTGCCCTGCAGGAAAGTGAGGCGGCGGAAGTGGTAGCGGAGCTGGAAAAGCTGACCGAGGCGCCGGATACCTCAGTGTCTATGAAGGTCCTGCTCCCGAAGCTGATACAGATACTCAACGGCGCCCGGGATCCGGCCCTGGCGGATGATGCAGAGCTGAATCATGCTGATGCGGCGGAGGTGTTGTTTTTTTTGGAAAGGATAGGACACTGATCGCTTAGGAACCATTAAGATCGCCAGGAGAGCGATCTTAATGGTTCCTAAGGGCCAGCCTTCTAAGGCTGGACAAAGTCGGAAGTCGGATAGCGGCCATACCCAGACGGCCTGGCATTCAAAAGCGTCCAGCCTTAGACGGGTAGCCTTCCTAAGGGCATTGTAAAGGAGTATATTTCCCTTTTCTTTCATGATAAGCCAGGGCGCGCAGGAAATGCGCACCCTGGCGAGGCGATCAGTGCTTATGATACACCTTAGCCACGATCTTCCACCCACTGTCAAACTTCAGCAGCGAAAGATAGTCCGTGAACACGTGCTTGCCCTCATGGAACAGCTCGATCTTCACCGCCGCCGAGCCGCCGGTGACGTCCACGCTGGCGAAGTTATGCGCCCACTTGTTTTTAGCGGGGTCGAATTCGGGATCGTTCTTTTTCTTTTCCACGCCCTCGGCCCAGGCGGTGATGGGGTACTTGCGGATGTCCTCCCCGTCGGCGGAGAAGA
>CAYVVK010001085.1:0-1757 GCA_964454855.1 uncultured Phaeodactylibacter sp.
TTAGCGTGCAAAAGAACGAGACTAAATGGGTAAGTTATTGTTGCGCAATCCCTTAGCGAACAGCTCAACGTATCGGAAGATACGGTACGCAGAGACTTGCAGGAGCTGGCGGACAAGGATCTGCTGGTGAAGGTCAGAGGTGGGGCCCTGTTGAAGTCCTTTCACGTTTATTCTTACAAAGAAAGCCAGATCTACGCTTACCAGGAAAAGACGACAATTGCCGGAAAAGCCGTTTCTTTGCTCCGGGAAGGAATGCTGGTGCTGATCAGTGGAGGGACGGCCAACCTGGAAGTAGCGCGCATCATCCCGCCGGATCTGCGCGTCACCTTCTTCACCGTCAGCCTGCCCACGGCCATGAAGCTGGCGGAGCACCCCTCCAGCGAAACTGTTTTAATCGGCGGGCGTATATCCGGCAATGCCCAGATCAGTACCGGAGGGGAAGTGGTGCGCCAGCTGATGGGCCTGCGCCCCGACCTCTGCCTGCTAGGCGCCAATGGCATCGATGTGAAGGCAGGTGTAACGGACAGCGACTGGGACGTTGTGGAAGTCAAGCGCGCCATGGTGGAGGTGTCAAAAAAAGTAGCCGCTCTGGCCATCTCGGAAAAGCTGAACAGCATCAAAAAGATGAAAGTCTGTGGCTTGTCAGAACTCGATTATCTCATCACGGAGCTGGATCCCAGAGATGCGTTTCTCAGGCCCTATCGCCTCGATGGCCTGAAATTAATATGATAAACACAAGCAAATCAAAAAACATGCAGAAAATAACCGAAGAGCCTTCGCCCTATCGCCATCTGGAGAAAATGTCGGTGGAAGAATTGCTGGAGCACATCAACCGGGAGGATAAAACCGTCGCCTATTCTGTGGAGAAGGCCATTCCGGCTATCACTCCGCTGGTGAAAGTTATTATTGATAAAATGAAGGAAGGCGGCCGGCTGTTCTATATCGGCGCCGGCACCAGCGGCCGGCTGGGCATACTCGATGCCTCGGAGTGTCCGCCTACCTATGGCGTGCCGGCCGACTGGGTCATTGGCCTGATCGCCGGTGGAGATACGGCCATCCGCAAGGCCGTGGAGTTTGCCGAAGACAGCCATACCCAGGCCTGGGAAGACCTGAAAAAGCATTATGTGAATGAGCAGGATGTGGTAGTAGGTATCGCGGCTTCAGGCACTACTCCTTACGTGGTGTATGGCCTGAAAAGCTGCCAGGAACATGGCGTGGCAACGGGCAGCATCACCTGCAACCCGGGCGCTCCGGTGAGCCGGTACGCCGATTACCCCATCGAGGTGGTGACCGGCCCGGAGTTCGTCACCGGCAGCACCCGCATGAAGGCCGGCACCGCCCAGAAACTGGTGCTCAATATGATCAGCACCAGCGCCATGATCGGTATGGGCCGGGTGCTGGACAACAAGATGGTGGACATGCAGCTGAGCAACAACAAGCTGGTGGACCGCGGCACCAAGATCATCAAAAACGCTCTGCACATTCCCTATGAGGAGGCCAAGGCCCTGCTGATGAAACACGGCAGTGTGCGCAAGGCGATGGAGGCCGCCGGGTAGGCAGTGGGCAGTAGGCAGTGGGCAGTAGGCAGTGGGCAGTGGGCAGTAGGCAGTGGGCAGTAGGCAGTCTCCTGGCCTCCAGTAGGCAGTGGGCAGTGGGTCCCATACGGGTTTCGCTGCGCTCAACAGTTTGCAGTGTGTGCCGGGAACTAGTGCAGTCGGCAGTAAATAGTTGACAGTCGGCAGTCGAAATAATCAACG
>CAYVVK010001086.1:0-1753 GCA_964454855.1 uncultured Phaeodactylibacter sp.
GAACATTTTCCTCCCCCTTTTCACGGAATTGCCGGGGGGCCATGTATTGAATGACGGGTTTGTCGTCTGTATTGACCGGGTAGTCTTCAAACAAATGGGCCGACGCCCTGACATTCCCGGCATAAAAAACGAGCGCAGTCTTCGGGTTAAGAGCCCCGTATAGGTTTCCCGGGGAATCCCCGCTGAGCAACCGCTTCTTGACCTCTGTGTCATTCAGGTCGCTAGCCGGCAACGGCTGACTCCCTTTGTGGCCGACAAAAGCGATCACTTCATCGAAAGGAGTGAAGTCACAACGCCAGAGAGAGACTTGATCGAAGACCTCCAGCATTTTCCGGCCAATGACATGAAACTCGAATTCCGTCACCTGGTAAGCCGGCGGCCCCGGCACTGATCCCGGTTCCCATGTCCAGAAAAAAGACCGACCTCGCCCCGGGTTTGAGCATGAGCGGGATGGCCGCCTGAGCGGCCTGACGCTGCCAGTTTTTTGTCGACCCGAGGCCGTAGTCGGAGTTGATCATGATGACCAGCCCTCGTTCATTCCGGACGACCGAGACCGTGCAATCACTCCCCTCCCAGGTTTTGAGGACCTCATCATTCTCGCCCTCCAGAGCGCCGGTGGGAGGAAGGCGGGAAGGATTGAGAACGGTCAGCAACAGAATCAGCCCCAGGGCATTGGCACCTTTGATCGCCAGGCCCGTCCGATTCCAGAGGGAGGGAATTAACAAGGCCATGAGAAAGTAAAGTGCTCCGATGATCTGCATTGAGCGCCACAAGCCGAAGTGTTCCAGGAGCAGAAAGGCGCAGAGTAGAGAACCGAAGATAGCTCCGACCGTATTGATCATAGCAAGTCGTCCCAGGCTTTGTCCGGGCGAGCTAGCAGCGTTCCTCGGTCTTCATCAGATAGGGAAACACCGCACCCAGAACCAGAGCCGGAGGCCCCATGGTCAACAGGGATTTCTGAAAAATCAGGAGTACGAAATCCGACCAGACCAGCTTCTGCGCCTGAAATTTAAAAGAATCGGTCAATTCCATAAAGACGCCGGGTGTCAGAGCGATAGTCACACCGCTCAGGCCCAGCAAAACAGCCAGCACGCTGTTGGGCGGCCAGTTTCGCCGGGCCAATTGGGAACTGATGAGCGAACCACCGGCCAGGCACGAAAGCACCACAACCAGAATCGCCGCAAAGGTGTAAACCGAATTTTCAAGAACCAGGGCAAACATCCGCGTCCACAACACCTCGAGAGCCAGAACCCCGAATCCGGAGAGGAAGCAGATCGCCGTCAGGACGATCCGGTGCTTATCCTGAGGCGGATAGAACGGAATCGACTCCCCCTTCTTTTTTGCATCCACCGGCATGGTGGAGTTCGAGCGGGACAGCAGATAGGCCAGAGCAGCCACAAGCAGCGTTATCCCCATGGCGATCAGGCAGGTTGCACGAAAACCGAACCACAAGGGCATAAAAAAGCCGGCGAGAAATGCGCCAAGTGTCGCCCCGGACCCCCTCTTCCCAAAGTCCAAGGTGACGCAAAATACGCTCGATCACGGTGGCCTCATCAATGAGCGCCACGATGCGCATTTCGGTGCCGCAGCGGGGACAGAGCAGCGGATCAGCCTCCCAGACCTTTTTGATGAGGTCGCGCCACTTGCGTGTAGGAATGCGTCGGGGCCGGTGCTCGGCAATATCGATGGTGCTTCCGTCCTCTTCTGCCTCCGGGCAATCCACGGCATGTTCGGCCCTGGCACGCTGGCCGCG
>CAYVVK010001087.1:0-1752 GCA_964454855.1 uncultured Phaeodactylibacter sp.
AAAACCGCTGCCTTACCGCTTGGCGACACCCCAACAGATCATATGCGGGTAAATTTAAAGAGGACATCGTAGCTAAAAAGTTCTATATTTTGCAATGCTTTTCACAAGAGACCAGCAGCTCCCGTTAAAAAGGATTTTTGAATGTTCATGGAGAAATCTGAACAGCTGCAGATTTTTAAAGCAAGCCCATCCCGGCTGATCCGGTTCTTTCAGCTAGCCCTAAACGTCAGAATTGCACCCTCTCGAACCAAGCATCCTTTTGAACCACCAACCTCACGAGCTATTTAAAAGCTCTCTGATCCGCACTCCCTTCCCACTTGCCATCCATCCGAATAGATTTGCCCAGGAGTCAACGTAACACTCTGAAAACAAAAACAATAAGCTTTTCCAAAAATAACTCTTCCTTCTCTTCCGTTTTACTGCCGCTTGAAATAAACCGCAGCATCTTTGCTGCGATTGATCTATGAGAAATGCCAAAAACATAAGCAATCCAAAGACATGACTGAGGTGCTTATAGCCATGCCCGAAATTGTGTTCAAACTGATAACCTTGGTTCTTAAGGGTATTGAATGTTTCATTTTCAATTTTCCATCTCGCTCTGCCTCCTCTTGAGAGTTGATCTACGTTATCCATGTTTACGAAAATGCTGGTCACCCATGAAAAATGTCCTGTTGTTTTGCCTTTTTTATTTCTGATAATGCAGTCGATGAAATTGACCTGCAAATCGTGATTCGAATTGTTGATCGGGACACCATTGTGAAAACTCAGCTCTATTGTTTCTGCCTTGGTAGTTATCGTCTTTTTTTCCAGTTTAATCCCTTTTAACCATTCAAATAGACTCGGATTGCCCGTTGGGTTTACATTGACGAGGAAATGTGCTCCTATTTCCTTGATCCGCTTAAGGTAGGGTCCTTTTGCGCTTAATGCGTCCTCTGTAAAAATCACTTTGAGACGGGGATGTTCTTGTTGAAAATCTTGCAAAAATCTTTTCATGGCGTTCTGTTCGCAATCATTCTTGGTCGAACCGTCCGGTTTAGAGATCGGTTCCGGACAGAGAGGAAAAACCTCTTTTTGATCTGGATGGACGACAACTGCGCCAAGCATTTGATGATAGTATGTCACGCTTCCATCTTTATGGTGTTTTTCACAGCAATTTTCGCAATGAACGGCCTTTGAGGAAAACATACCTGTACCGTCACATGCGACCAAGAGATATTCTCCTAAAAATTTGTAATCCTCCAAAACTTTTCCCCTTTGAAGAAGGGAGAAAATAGCGGTAAAAGCCGGCCTGATGGATCGAGGATCAACTTGATCAAGTCGTTGCCTCATGTTGGTATCATCGGGCACATTTTCTACCTGATACAGAGTCTTAAGATTGTGTTTGACCACATCGGTATTGCTATGCTCATCAAACTGCAGCAAGGAAGGGAACTTAAGCCCAAAAAGAGCCAAAGCAGACATGAGGCAGTCAGCTAATGAAATCGCCGCTTTAATCCCTCGTGGATCTCGAGGCGGCTCAGGGATCTGTCCAAAAACAGAACGCACTTTTGCTAACATCCCCTTTGCGGAAAGTTGAGTTTTCTCAATAGAATGGACTCCCATAACTCTTCTCCTAACCTTTGCGAAAAAATAGTTAAGAAAAGAGTCTACCTCATTGCGAAAAATTATTTAACGGGAATCGCTGACAAGAGACAATGTACAACTTAGTGTTTCATCGCTTTCCTGAGGATTTTTGAGAAAAAGCTCCTTTCA
>CAYVVK010001088.1:0-1747 GCA_964454855.1 uncultured Phaeodactylibacter sp.
TTGAACTATACGGCTCTGCCGTAATTGTAAACTTTATTTTTGGACAGTTACTAAAACGCCGTAATGGTATGTACTCACTCTAGTAATCACAGTACAATTTCACCCCTCATTATTTCCATCCCGGAAGCCGTCGGCCATTAATCCTGGACGAGTATCGATAGCAAGCGGCTATCTACAATTTCACCCCCGTCTATGTGTGTAGCGCCCTGCGGCAGCGTCGCAGAGGAAGTGCACCTACTACAGGCTATCTACTTATCAGAAGGCGATCCAACAGCCAGCGGAGCGGCAACAGCCCGGCCTGGCATTGCTGTCGCCATTCGGATTAGAACAAAAAGAAAATTCGGCCCGGCGTATGACATCGCCGGCATGGCCTGATCTCCGATGGCCGGAGATGAGCTGGCCGCGCTATGCCCGAAGGAGGACAATGTGGCGTATGGCCGACAGTAGGACGAACGCATTTTTAACACTTAAATTTATAAAATTGGTACTATGAAACAGATCTATTCAATGGTGATAGCCGCGCTCTGCCTGGCGCTGAGCGCTGGGACGGCAGAGGCGCAGTGGAGCGATCTCGCTCCTGTTTTCGAGCAGTTGGATTCCACCGAACGCGCAAATTTTTTAGAAAACCTGGACGCCCTGCAGGAGAGCTGGCACTACGGCAGCATCGAGCTGGGCAGCATCGTGGACAGCCTGGCCAATGGCCTTTCGGTCTACGACCCCACCGCGCCTGTGGATTCCATGCTCATGGCCTGGTCGGCCAATCGCAACGACCTGCTGGCCATGCTGGACAGCAGCAACCTCGACATGCCGGACTCCCTGGCGCTGATCATGGAGTACGACCGGGTGAACGACATCTGGAACATGAACCTCGACAGCCTGAATGCCGTGCTGGAACTGTACAGCGACAGCACCGTCTTCAGCCCCGGCCTGGCGGATGAGGCAGTGCAGCGCTTCGAGGTCTTCGAGGGCCTGTGGACGCAGAGTTTCAACCAGCTGCAGGAATCGCTGAAGCATGGCTTCAACCTCACGGAGCCGGAAGGCATCAATGAACTGCAGGAAGTGGTGGACACGCTCTTCAGCAGTATGTTCGACCTGGAGCTGGCCTACGGGCAGGAATTTGTGGATGCCCGCTACTACGGCGAAGCGTACAGCGTGGTGGCCAGCGCCATCCGCCTGGGCAGCGTGCCGCAGTTCGACCGCCCCTGGGAGGCGCGCTGGCATGTCAAGGGCTCCTTCTTCTTCGCGGATGAGGAATTTGCCGAGGAGACGAGCAGCTTCATCGAAGGCCTGAACGGCCTGCTGTGCGACGGGCAGTTTGCACTCATGTATAACCCCATGATCACCTGCACCAACGGCATCACCTTCCGCCTGTATTCCAGCCTGGGCATGGAGGTGAGCACCTATGTGCCTGCACACGTGACCCCCGGCCTGGAAGAGACCCGCGATAATGTGGGCAATACCACCGGCTACGGGCCGCAGATGGCCGCCGGCATGATCGTCAATGTGGGCAGCACTACGCTCTATACCTTCGGCACCCTGGCGCAGGGCGATGTGTTCAACAGCCCGGATTACGAGTTCCGGGCCCGCAGCGTCAATGCCGGCCTGCGCATCGGCAATGCGGTGAATATCCTGTATTCGCACGGCCGCTCCCGCTGAGCGCCCTACCGCAATAAGATGGTGGATTATAACCGGGTTACGGTGGGGGTTATTTTGGATGAGTTGAATCGGCCGTAAGGAGCCCCCTCAA
>CAYVVK010001089.1:0-1741 GCA_964454855.1 uncultured Phaeodactylibacter sp.
CATACATTACTTTCGCGCTCAGCTGCACTTGCCTGGTGTGGCTGGGCCTTTTGAAAAATTGAGGTTGAGGTTGAGGTTGAGGTTGAGGGAATTCACCTTTATTATTTGTCTATCAAGCAGAAAAAAATGGCAAGATTTACGCGTTTACAAGTAGCGCAAACCATGGCGGATACCGGTATGGTGCCGCTGTTCTACCACCCGGATGTAGAGCTGGGAAAAAAGGCCATAGCCGCCTGTTACCGCGGCGGGGCCCGCCTGCTGGAATTCACCAACCGGGGAGACTACGCTCATGAGGTATTTGGAGCACTCAATAAGTTCTGCGCCGAAGAACTACCGGAAATGATCATGGGCGTAGGTTCGGTGACGGAGGCCGCTGCGGCTTCCCTTTATATGCAACTGGGAGCCAACTTCGTAGTGACGCCCGTTCTCCGCGAGGACATCGCCCTGGTGTGCAACCGCCGCAAAGTGCTCTGGTCTCCGGGTTGTGGCTCCCTGGGCGAGATCGCCCGGGCGGAAGAACTGGGCTGTGAGATCGTAAAGCTTTTTCCGGGCGGCACCTATGGCCCCGGCTTTGTGAAGGACGTCAGAGGCCCGCAGCCCTGGACGAGCATCATGCCCACCGGCGGGGTTGCCCCCACCAGAGAAAGCCTCAAGGCCTGGTTCGATGCCGGCGTCACCTGCGTAGGCATGGGCTCGAAACTCATCTCCAGTGACATCCTGAAATCCGGGGATTTTGACGCCCTGGAAAAAAGAACCCGGGATGCGCTGGCCATCATTCAGCAGATAAGAGGAAAAGCATGAAAAATACATTACTGAAAGTACATCCAGAGGATAACGTGATCGTCGCCCTGCGTGATTTCAAGGCCGGCGAGCAGGTTGAGTGGAATGGCAAGGTTATCGAATTGCTGGAAGACATTCCCGTAAAGCACAAATTCAACGAGCGCGATTTCGAGCCCGGTGAGGAGGTCATCATGTACGGCGTGCTGGTGGGTAAGGCCACTCAAAAGATCTTCAGCGGCAGCCGCATCAGCCGGGAGAACGTCACCCATTCCGCCAGTGACTTTAATGTAGGGGAGCGCCATACCGACTGGCAGGCGCCCGACACTTCCCGTTTCCAGGGAAGGACATTCCAGGGGTATCATCGGGCGGACGGCAAGGTAGGCACCATGAACTTCTGGCTGGTCATCCCGCTGGTATTCTGCGAGAACCGCAACCTGCGGGTCATCCGGGAGGCCATGCTGGAAGAACTGGGCTATGCCTCCAGCCGGGAGTTTGCCGTCAATACCCAAAAACTGATCCAGCTCTACCAAAATGGAGCGGCGGCGGAAGCCATACTTGAGGCCGACATCATACAGGACGCCGAAGACATTCAGCGCAACCGCCTCTTTCCGAATGTAGACGGCATCAAATTCCTGAAGCACGAAGGCGGCTGCGGTGGTATCCGGCAGGATTCCGAGACGCTGGTCCGCCTGCTGGCGGGTTACATCAACCATTCCAATGTGGCGGGCGCCACCATCCTCAGCCTGGGCTGCCAGAATGCCCAGTATCAGCTGCTGGAGGAAGCCCTGCGGGCCATAGCTCCCGATTTCAGCAAGCCCCTGTACGTGCTCGAACAGCAAAAAAGCAATTCCGAAAGGGATTTCATCGCCGAGGCAGTTAAAAAAACCTTCGCCGGCCTGATGGCCGCCAACAAGGTGGAACGCCGGCCGGCGCCCCTCAGCAAACTGGTGCTCGGCCTGGA
>CAYVVK010001090.1:0-1736 GCA_964454855.1 uncultured Phaeodactylibacter sp.
GGCGGCTCGATTCGAAATGCTCCCATTCGCCTTCCGAATTGGGGCGTTCCACCTCCTGCATGGCCTGGAAGGTAAACCAGGCGGCGCTGCCGCCCAGGGGAGCGGGCTGGCCCTGCAAGCTTGGCTGGCCCCGGCTCTTTTTTTCCGCATACAGATAAGTGGGCGGGCGAAAATCCTCGGGGGCATACTGGCCATTGTACGCGTAAAAATGGCCCAGCATGCGCGCCATGCAGGCGTAGGCATTGGTGATGTCCCAGAGCGTACCTTCGGCGCCGCCCAGTACCAATGGCAAGCCATAGTGATCAGGCGGCCGGCTGATGGTGCTCAGGCCGAGTTTTTTCAGTTTAAAGTGGAATTTCTCCAGGCCGTACTGCTGCAACAGGCGCACCATGGGCACATTCAGAGAGCGCACCAGCGCCCGTTCTGCGGAAACGGCCCCGTCGTATTCTTCGTGGTAATTTTCGGGCCGGTATCCGCTGAGCTGCATGGGAATGTCAGGCACCAGGCTCTGCGGCAGGATCTGCCCTTCCTGCAACATCAGGGCGTAGAGGAAGGGCTTGAGGATGCTGCCCGTGCTGCGTGGCGCCGTGATGACGTCTACCTGGTCGCCGTGTTCTTCGCCGGCGCCGATCACATTGCCTACGTAGGCCAGCACTTCTCCTGTCTCCACATCCAGCACCAGGGCCGCCAGGTTGTGGATCTCACTGCCCGCGAGGCGTTTCTGGTGGAATTCGAGGATACCCGTCACCTGCTTCTGCAGGCTCAGGCTGAGGGTGGTATGTATACGGGACTGCCGCTCTTCCTGCCCGGCCACCTGCTCCTGGTACGCCCTACCCAGCAGGTGGGGAGCGAGCATCGGCAGCGGGTGAGGTTCATCCGGCAAGGGCTCTTCCATAGCCAGCTGGCAGGTGAAGGCGTCAATGTGGCCGGCCTGCTGAAGGCGCCGCAGCAGGCGGTTGCGTTTCTCTATAAGGGCCTGTCGGTTGCGCCCCGGATGAATGAGGGCCGGGCTGTTGGGCAGCACAGCTAACATAGCCGCCTCCGCCCAGGAGAGCAGCGCCGGGCTCTTGCCAAAATAGCGCCAGGTGGCGGCCTCCAGGCCCACTACATTGCCGCCGAAGGGCGCGTGAGAAGCATAGAGGGCGAGGATGTTCTTTTTGCTGTAGCCCAGCTCCAGGCGCGTGGCCTGTATCATCTCCAGTAATTTCTGGCCAACGGTGCGCGGCGGGTTACCCTTCGCCATACGGACCACCTGCATGCTGATGGTGCTCCCCCCGCTGACGATCCCGCCATTGCGGATGTTCTGTACCAATGCCCGCCCTAATCCTATGGGGTCGATGCCCGGATGGCGGTAAAAGCGGCGGTCCTCAAACTCCAGTAAGGCCGCTTCAAACTTATAGGGTATGCTGTCGATCTGTGGAAAACGCCACTGTTCATCTTCGGCAATGCGAGCCCCCAGTAGCTCCCCCTGCCGGCTTTCCAGCACCATGCTGGTCGGCGCGTCGAACAGCGGCCGGGGCAGGCAAAAGGCATAGAGCAGCAGCAGGGCCCCCAGGCCGGCAAGCGCCTTGCGGGGGTGGCGGTAAATGAGAGCGGAGAAGATTTCCTTTATATTTTTGATCACGGTCCGTACTGTAGATAAGCAGATGCCTGGTTTTGAGCGGCCTCTGGTGGTATAACTTAATCAACCAGCCGCCGGGCGGACATTAGTGCTTTGGGAGTTAATTAATTGACAG
>CAYVVK010001091.1:0-1729 GCA_964454855.1 uncultured Phaeodactylibacter sp.
CTCCTCGTATCTTTCCATGCGGCTGAAGAAGGCCTCGCTGGCTTGTTCCAGCACCTCGATATCGGAATGGCTGAGGCCTACGCTGATGTCCTGCTGCCAGCCACCGGGGCCGCGCTCGGCCTCGAAGGTGATCTGGTCCACGCCTTCGATATCGCCGATCTCATCGCGCCACAGCTCGATCACCTGCTGGGCGCTCATGTCGCGTTGGTCAGGAGGGCGCATGACGATCTCCACGTCGATGAAATTCTGGCCGCGCACGTTGGTCTTGATGCCTTCCGCGACCTCAAATAAATCGTGTTCCTCGAACATGCGGTGGGTGGAGGCGGTGATCTGCTCCGCCACCTTCCCTGCCTGGTCCGTCGTGGTGCCTACGGGCAGGCTTACGCCGGCCTCGATCTCATCGGCCGCTACTTCCGGCATCATGATGATGCCCATATGGTCGCTGTAGCCATAACCGCCGACGATGACGAGCAGGGCCAGGGCGGTGCTGAGGGTGATGTAGCGGTGGCGCAGGCAAAGCTCCAGGAAAGGGCGGTAGCGCCGGTCGATGAATTGGTTGAAACTTTTGGCGAAGGCCTGCTGCTTGCCTCTGAGGTAACGCGCTACCCGGGAGGATTCTTTTTCCGTGCTATGCCCCAGGTGGGCGGGTAGTATGAACAGGGCTTCCATCAGGGAAACCGCCAGCACCACGATCACCACTGCCGGATGATGTTGGCCACCTGCCCCAGGGTGAGGTTGTATTCCCGAAGGCGCCGCCTGGGGATCTCCACATGCGTGACGTAATCCGGCACATTACCGATCTCCACCTGGGTGATGCTGGGGTTGGCCAGCAGGCGGTTGCGCAGGCGTTCGGCCATTTTGCGCAGGGCCCAGATGTCGGCATTTCCGTACAGGCCGATCTCGATCACCTCCCGCTGCCGCGCCTGCAGGCGCACCTCCGGCTCTTCGATGTCATCGGGGAAAGTGCGAATGCGGTTGACGGCCTGGTCGATGTCCTGAAAGGCCTTCATGCGGTTGGAGCCGGCCACCAGCTCGATGGATATGTTGCCCGAGCCTTCATTGGACGTAGAGGTAATTTCCTTGATGCCCTGCACGCCGCGGATGGCTTCTTCTACGGGCAGCAGTATGCCCTGCTCCACCTCGGCGGGCGCCGCGCCCGGATAGACGACGCTGACCTCCACGATGTCAAGCTGGAACTGCGGGTATACTTCTTTCTGAATGGTGTACATGGTCCACAGCCCTCCGCCAATGAGGAGGACCATGAGCAGGTTGGCGGCGATGGAATTGCGCGCCTGAGTTGGAAAAGGAAGGGGGAGGTTCCAGTGGGAGAGGGGCATCCATGATTTTGGGAGAGCAAGACGTCAGGGCTAAGGCAATAAAAAAGACTGGAAGCCAATAGGGCAAATTGGTTTTTCCTGAAGATGGAAACCTGTTCTCCTTTATGTAATCATTATAAGTTTAGTGGTGAAGGAACAAAGTGCCTGATTATTTCATCAGCTTGTATTTGCCTGATCTTCGAATAGATGTACTCATATTAAAGTATCAGTTCCTTGTGTCCTTCACCATTAGTGCGATCGGTTTACTATTTTCGAACAGGAGCTTTTACAGAAGTGTTCATTACGTACCTTAGCCGTACCCCGAAGCTTTGTCTTCGGGCAGCATCACGAGCGTACAATATTCTCATTCAGGCTCCGATGTGACAAGCTGGCCAGCCTTCTAAGGCTGGACA
>CAYVVK010001092.1:0-1398 GCA_964454855.1 uncultured Phaeodactylibacter sp.
AAGGTGGCCTTCATCTCCCACCCGGTTGACCCCGGCCACAAAGGCCAGATTGTCGAGGGCGCGGGCTCTCAAATGAAGCGGCCATAAATCCTCATCCTCCTTGATCCAGCAGGACGGAGCCAGCAGCAGTTCAGCCCCTTGCAGGGAAAGAATACGGGCCACTTCCGGATAACCGATGTCCATACAGATCATTGGCCCGATCACGCCCCGTGCCGTCTTCAGGATGTCGAGAGTCGGGCCGGGCCGAAAGTAAAGATTCTCGCTGGAAAAGAGGTGGGACTTGGCGTAGGTCCGCAGGACCGAGCCGTCCGGCCCGCAGATGACAATGGAGTTGTAGACCACCCCCGGAATGGTTCGCCGCTCGATAAAGCCAACAATCAGATGGACGTTGTGCTGCCCGGCCGCCCGGGCCAGTTGCCGGATCGGTTCATCTGCCGGGGTTAAGGCCAGTTCAACCAGTTTGTCGCCCAGCAACTCCTGATTGTAGCCGGTCAAGGCCAATTCGGGAAAAATAACAAAGTCGGCTTTTTGGCCGGCCGCGTCCCCGGTTAAAGCCAACACCCGTTCCAGATTTGCCGGCAGCTCGCCCAGCTTAGGTTCGAATTGGACCAATGCTAACGTCAAATTTCGAGCCATATCTGCCTCCTGACTGGTCTGTTATTCGCCCTTTTTCCAGGCGCCGGGATTATTTTGATCAAACTCCTGCAACATCTGGATAGATTTGGCGTCATTCAGGATTTCCAATTCCACCCCGTGGCTTTGCAGCAAATCTTCCGCCCCGCGATAATTTTGGTTTTCGGCGATCACCACCTTGGGGATTTTGAAGAAGAGGACCGATCCGGCGCACATTTCGCAGGGGGAGAGGGTGGTGTAGAGAACGGCCCGGCGGTACTCGGCCGGCGCCAAATGGCCGGCATTTTCCAGGCAGTCCATCTCGGCGTGCAGAATGACGCTGTTTCTTTGATTCTGCCGGTTGTGACCCCGGCCCACGATTTTACCATCGACCACCAGCACCGAGCCAATCGGGACGCCGCCTTCGGTCATCCCGGCCCTGGCTTCGTCAATAGCGGCTTGCATGAACTGGTCCATAGATTTTCCCTTTCACCGGTAAGGTCTGTCAAAAATATTGGGTAGATTGAGCAGTTCCTTGCGGGCGGGGGTAGCGTAAGCCCGGCGTTTGCTGGTACGGAGACCGTAGCCAACCATTCCCTCCAATAATTTCAAAGCGCCCACCACCCCATCGATCACCGGCACGCCCAGAGCTTCCTCGAGCTGTTTATCCAGGCTGGCCATCCCGGCGCAGCCCAGACAAATGACCTCGGCCCCATCCTGGTCGATGGCCTGCCGCGCCCCGTTCAATATCATGTCGTAGGTATCCGCTTCATCGGCTGCCTCTAG
>CAYVVK010001092.1:1408-1729 GCA_964454855.1 uncultured Phaeodactylibacter sp.
CCATGCCGGTGGTCCGCACCGAGGCGCACCGGCCGGTCAGGCCGTAATGATGAACGGCATCCCAGAGCAAAGGTTCCCACTCGTCATTGGTGGTTACAATGCTGAATTTGTAGCCCACCATACAGGCCAGGTACATGGTGGCTTCGGCGATACCCAACACCGGCTTCTCGGTGATTTCACGCAAAGCATAAACCGTTGGGTAATCGCTGTAGCAGGCGATGACAAAGGCGTCAAAATTCTCCAGCTCAGCGATGGCCAACTCCAGGGTGCCAGCGGAGCTAAGCAGCTCGTCGTAAATAGACTCGATGGAACGAGGGCCGG
>CAYVVK010001093.1:0-1715 GCA_964454855.1 uncultured Phaeodactylibacter sp.
GAGCCATCGCCGAAAGGGGGCTGAACGAATGGCTGGGCACTCTCCTGGGAACACCAGACAGCATACAGTTCCGGATCACCTATCGGCTGGAAGGAGAAGAAGAAGACGCCACTACACTCGGCCTAAGCGCTTTGGATATTCAACCCATCGACCTGATCTACCTGGCCGGCGATGAGGCCGGCAGGATCGCGAATGGACAATCGGCCAGTAGCCTGACGGAACTGGAAAGCCGCATCGACTATGCTTACCGCCAAAAGAGGATAGGGGAGGAGCCCGGCTGGGATCCCTCCGGCCAAACTACCATTCATTTTATGAGCAGAGAGGGTTTTGCAGCGGAGAGCCGCAACTTGTTTGAGTTGTTGCCTCTGCTGCGCAGCCTCCGGAAGCTGATCACCGACAGCCGCCCGCTGGGCGCCGATGATTGCCGCCTGCCCTCGGAGAGCAGCACGGGCCAGTTGGAGGAGAGCAACCCGAAAAACTGGGGCGAAGAAGAGTTGAAACAGCGCCTCACTACGGCAATGGACACCTTAGCTTCTGTGCTTGCCGGCCTGGAAACAATACTGGACCAGGCGCCGCCTGATGCCCTGAGCGAAAACCCGGACTTCGTTCCTGATCTTAGTGGAGTCAATTTTGCCGGGATCAGAAACCATCTGATCGCTCTTGCTAACCACGGCATTCCCAATGCTTTCCCCAATAATGCCGTTTTCCCGGAAGCAGGAGGTACTGATGAAGCACAGCTGGCCCTGCTGAGGGCGCAGCAGGGTTTGCTCCGGCAGGCTTTTCTCATTTATGAGGAAGGCAAGGGACGCCGCCGACAGGCTATGGTGCTTTATAACCTGGAGCATCTGCCGGCGGAGGAAAGGGCCGGCCTCGGTACCACGCAGAGGATAGAGGCCTACCGCAATGCCGCCCGGCTCGTTTTGGGCGATGCTTTCCAGCTGATCCCCCGTTTTACCTTTACCAATGCTGCAGAGTTGCAGGAAGCCCACGCCTTCAGCAATCTTGCAGCACCTTCCGAGAGCCTGTTGAGGTACACCAACCAGAAACGCCGGGAAGAGGCACCAAGCGGCCTGATCACCGACTGGCGCAGCCTGGCCGTCGAAGAATGGCTGGAGGGAGTGGCCATGGTAAGAGAAAGAACAGCCGTTATGGATCAGGTGAGAAGCGCCGTGGAGGCCTTTCAGGGCGAAGAGCTGAGCCTGCAGCCGCTGCAACTGCCCTTCGATAAAAAAGCGCACTGGATCGCGGTGGAGTACCCGGAGGTGAAGATAGAGGATCTGGATCTGCCGGACACTTTCGTGCCGCAGGGCAACTTCCTGTCAGTTGTCCATCACCTGCCCGCCGGGCATACCTTCACCGGCCCGCAGCAGGGCCTTCAGCTTGACGAATGGAACGAACTGATCCCCAACCGGATAGAAACGACCGGCATTGCCGTCCATTACAACCAGCCCAATACCGAACCGCCCCAGGCCCTGCTGCTCGCCGTCAGCCCCCGGATCACGGGGAACTGGGATTGGGAAGATCTCGTGGCCGTCCTGAATGATACGCTGGACAGGGCGCAGCGGAGAGCAGTGGAGCCCGATCACCTCCTCACTACCCCCTACGCTCAGGTGCTGCCGGCAGTAATGACGGCCATGGCCAGTTTCCCGACGGCCACCGTCAGCCTGGATATGGCTGCCCGGGCGGTAGCGGCAGATGATTGATGAATATAAAAC
>CAYVVK010001094.1:0-1715 GCA_964454855.1 uncultured Phaeodactylibacter sp.
ATAACAATATAACAATATAACCATTCAACCTATAACTATCCGCTCCCCCTTCCGCGCCGCTTCATAAACGGCCTCCACCACACGGATGTCCCGCAGGCCTTCCTCGCCCGGCACCAGCATGGGGCGCCCTTCCATAATGGCCAGGGCATCGTCGTCCATCTGTTTGGCCTGCTGGTTGGGAATGCGGGCATTCAGCTGCCGCCCGTCACTGGTGCGGCCGCGGATGCCGCTGTAGGACTGAAAAGGCGAGAGTTCCGCCCAGCCATTCTCGTAATCGACGTGTAAATCATTCATGCTCATCCCCAGGCTCGTAGCGCAATCCGCGCGGGCGCCGCTGGGAAATTCCAGCTCAAAATAGGTGGTTTCATCTACTTCATCGTAAACCTCCGGCCGCTTGGTGGTATGGCGGGCGGTGACGGCAATGGGCTCTTCGCCGGTGCAGTAGCGGGCGGCATTCAGCGGGTAGACGCCCATGTCGTACATGGCGCCGCCGCCCATCTCCTTTTTCTGTTTCCAGTGATCGGTGCGCCCGTCATAGTAGCCGGCTTCAGCTTTTACGAAAGTAGGCTTGCCGTATACTTTTTCCCGCTGGAAGCGGATCAGCTCCTGCGTATTGGGTTCGTGCTGCATGCGGTAGCCGATGGCCAGGGAAACTTTGTTCTCCCGGCAGGCGCGGATGGCGGCCTCGCATTCTTCCACGGTCTTTGCCATCGGCTTCTCGCAGAAGACGTGCTTGCCGGCCTGCGCGCCCCGCACCGAGTACTCGGAATGCATGGAGGTAGGCAACACCACGTAGATGATGTCGATATCCGGGTTGTTGGCTATGCTGTCGTAGTTTTCGTAATTGTACACATTCTTGTCGGGAATGCCGTATTTCTCCTGCCAGACGGGGATCTTCCAGGGCGAGCCGGTCACGATGCCCGCCAGGTGGCAGTGTTTCGTTTGCTGCAGGGCGGGCGCCAGCAGGTCGGTGCTGTAGTAGCCCAGGCCCACCAGGGCGATGCCCAGGCCTCTCTTTTGCCGGGGGCTGCTGCAGAGGATGTGGGGCAGAAACAAGGCGCCTGCACCCAGGGATAAGTTTTTGAGGAATTGGCGGCGGTCGGTGTGGCGGTCGGTCATGGTGGCCGGGTTTGTTGTACGGATAAATATAAGGAATTGGGCGGGATAAATGTTTGTTAGCATAACAGTTTACTTGCAGGTAGCGGTAAAAACCCTTATCTTAGAAAGCCAAGTGATAAAAATGGATACAGTAGCTAAATACCGGCAGATCATAAGAAAAGAATTGGCTGAACAGGCAAATGAAGGAGCTTCGGATATGCCTGACATCTACAATCAATTGATAATCAGTAGAGACGATAATCAGTTCTTACTGCTGGTAATGGGCTGGCATGGAAAAAAGTACATCCATACCGTTGCTTATCATATTGAAATTCGCGATACAAAAGTCTGGATACACGAGAACAGGACGGACGTAGACATTGCTGAAGTCCTGATCAAAAAAGGCATTGCTGCTGAAGATATCATTCTCGGCTTTACTCAACCTTATCATAGAGAAGTAAGCTTTCAATAGCTGGCTGCTGTTCGCAGAACAGCGCTCAAAGTGCGAATCAGCCCTCCTAATTATCGCATTTGACAAACAGCGTAAATGAACACCAAGATCCCCTTCGGATTGCGGGGCGATCGCCTGCTCGGCATCGAGGAGGTGCGCTCCGGCC
>CAYVVK010001095.1:0-1392 GCA_964454855.1 uncultured Phaeodactylibacter sp.
GCGGCGAACGTTCAGGCCGGACCCCTTGGGGGCGACCAGGATGACATCGACATCATCCGGAGGAACGATGCCGGTGCGTTCCTTATAGGTAATGCCGAAGCCGTGGGAAAAATAAAGGGCCTTTCCGGCAGTAAGGTGTTTTTTCACGGTGGGCCAGAGGGCGATCTGTGCCGCATCTGAGAGCAGGTACTGAATGATGGTGCCCCGCTTCACGGCTTCCTCGATGGGAAAAAGCGTTTCTCCCGGCACCCAGCCGTCGGCAATGGCCTTATCCCAGGTCTTGGATTTTTGGCGCTGGCCGACGATGACGTTGAAGCCATTATCCCGTAAGTTGAGCGCCTGCCCCGGGCCCTGAACGCCGTAGCCAATGACAGCTATTGTTTCCTCCTTAAGTACCTGCCGTGCTTTTTCCAGGGGGAATTCCTCCCGGGTCACTACATTCTCTTCTACTCCTCCAAAATTGAGTTTTGCCATGTTTCTGTCGTTTTGAATATGTGGTATTGAGCCGGCGGCCTGCGCCGGTTGAGTAAAAAAATACTTGTCTTGTTTTTACAGCTTTAAAGGGGCGAACCTGCCCGTTTTTTCCACTTGATCTGACCCGCCGATTAACTGCTGGTTAGGGGAAACAGCGCGGCCAGAGGGTAAAAAGCCTGCGATAGCAGGTGTTTTGTACCCGTGTGGGCAACATAGCCAGTAAAGATAAAAGCTGAGGGTTTTTCCGGAGAACTTTTTTGGCGGTTTCTCCGAAATCCAAGAGAAAGATAAAAGCTGTGCCTCCTGGAGAGGCGATGCTATGGATGCCGAAGCGCAGCGCAGGCATCCACAGCACCTACTCAATCGTCGGCGTGTCCAGCTCTGCCAGCGCGGCGGCGATCTCCTCGCTGGTGATCTCGTGTTTGACGAGGTTTCCGCTCATGTAATCTTCATAAGCGCCCAGGTCGAAATAGCCATGGCCACAGAGGTGAATGAGGATATTGCGGCTGACGCCCTCTTCTTTGCACTTCTTCGCTTCCTGGATGGCAGTGGCGATGGCGTGGTTGGTCTCCGGAGCGGGGATGATGCCTTCGGTGCGGGCAAAAGTGAGGCCCGCCTCGAAGCATTCCACCTGGTCATGCGCACGGGCCTCGATCAGCTTATCTTTGAGCAGTTGGCTGACTACTACTCCAGCGCCGTGGTAGCGCAGCCCCCCGGCGTGTATAGGCGCCGGAACGAAGGTATGGCCAAGCGTATACATAGGCAGCAGAGGCGTCATGCCGACGGTATCGCCAAAGTCATAGCGGAATACGCCCCGTGTCAGTTTCGGGCAGGAAGAAGGTTCGCTGGCAATACAGCGGATATTTTTACCCTCTTCCAGGTTGAGGCGCAGGAAAGGGAAAGTGATGCCTGCAAAAT
>CAYVVK010001095.1:1402-1710 GCA_964454855.1 uncultured Phaeodactylibacter sp.
AATTTTATCCAGCACAAACGGAAAGGCCAGCCCGGCAAAATTGGAGCCGCCGCCGAAGGGGGCCACGATGATATCCGGCATATCACCCGCCTTTTCCATCTGTATTACGGCCTCCTGGCCAATGACCGTCTGGTGCATGAGCACGTGGTTGAGCACACTGCCCAGGGCGTACTTGGTATTCTCATCGGAAGCGGCGCGCTCCACTGCCTCGGAAATGGCGATGCCCAGGCTGCCCGGCGAATCGGGCTTGTCGGCCAGTATTTTGCGGCCCGCCTCGGTGAGGTCGGTGGGCGAAGCGAAGACCTTGG
>CAYVVK010001096.1:0-1701 GCA_964454855.1 uncultured Phaeodactylibacter sp.
AGTAGGCAGTAGGCAGTAGGCAGTAGGCAGTACCGGCGTACCATAAAACCGAAACACCGCAATACCGAAAAACCATAAAACCGAAACACCTCAACACCGATTTTATGCCGTCTGCAGCCAGCCCTCCGCCTCAAAAAGCTCGGTCACGTCCTTCTTGAAGCGAGGCCAGTCGAAGTTTTTGATCTGGTGCCGGGGGGCTTCGTCTATGGCTTCCAAAAAAAACTGCGCAATTAAAGGTAGGAAACCTTCTGGACTGGCATGAGTTACCTTTTCAAAATCCATCTTCAAATGTAAGGAGAGCTTTTTCTTTCTCAAGGAATAATGCCTTTCCTCTTCATGGACTTTATTACTTGGCTTAAGTGCTATGGGAATAAAATCGATGGACTGTAAGCTACTACCGTAATTGGAAAGGTCGAGGGCATCATTCAGCAGAGACTCAACTTCCTTAACTTGCAATGCCTGGGCTTTCAGGTCTTTCCAAAAGATAGCTCCGAACCATATTTGAGGTTTTTCTTGATTCATCTTAGTCGTCTCTTTTGTTGCCTGGAGGCCTCATCAGCGGTTTTTTCCTTTTTAAGTTTTCTGGTAGTGTGGCGTAATAATAAATTTTGATTTTTTCCAATGCTAAGCATTTTCCAATGGCACCTTCATACTCAGTTAAATATAAGAGGTTTGGAGAAGGTTTTCCAGTTTTGTAACGGTTTTTTTCGCCCTTTCTGGTTACGCCGTATTTCCAAACTTCACCGGCATTAAGCCAAAGGTAGTTTTTCCCATAGCAATTATAACATGGGTAATAATCTGGTTTACCTGCAATCAACACATACTGCTCCGCATTCTCCAGTTCCTCCAACTCCTTCTCCAGCTTCGCCTTGCGCCAGGGCGCCAGTTGGGGCCTTCCGTCTTTCCAGATGATAAAGTCGTCTTGAGCGGCGAAATAGAGGGCCGCCAAAAGAAGCAAAACGACTAGCCTAATGTATTTCTTTGTTCCTGGTTTGGGGCCAGGGCCGTCTCCAATCTGCTGAACCATACACAGGTGTTTTATGAGCCGGGATGTGGTCATCCGGCCCGGGAAACAAATGGAATTTGGGCTCTGCCTTCAAGGGCAGAGGTTCGTCAGCAAATTGGTGGAAAAGAAAGAGATACCTAAAATTAAGATGTTTTGCGACAAGAGCCAAACAACGGTGCGAATAAAACCGCTTTACAGAATCCTGTCCACCTACTTGATTATTTCCCTTTTTGCGCCGCTTCTTCCAGCCGGCCTAGGTATAACTGCTTAAACTCGGCCAGCCGTTTGCGGCGGTACTGCATCACCCAGCGGGGGTGGGGCAGGGGCACTACCTTGTCGAAGAAGCCGTGCTTTTCATTGAGGCGTTCGAAGAACTTCATGTTCTGGCCCATGCCCATGCAGAGCGCTACCTTGTCGCTCACCCCCAGGGCGATCTGCGCGCGGATGTTGTCGATGATGTGGGGCTCTACGGCCCGCTCCAGCTTTTTGTCGTCGTAGTAGTTGTAGTTCCTGCCGTCTTTGGTGAAGCCCAGGGGGCAGAGGGAGGTGATGTAGAAGTGTTGGTAAAACTCGGCGGGGCTGCCCCAGGCATTGACAATGCGGTAGACGAAATCGGACGACAGCTCCGGTTTTTTATCAAAATCGTTCTCGATGCCGCATTCCGTCTCCAGCCGGATGGGGTCGGTGAAGGGCAC
>CAYVVK010001097.1:0-1700 GCA_964454855.1 uncultured Phaeodactylibacter sp.
GGCCCGAATATTCTGATCGGCCAGGTGGGTGGCGAGGTAGCGGGTGAAGTTGATCAAAGCTGCCTTAGAAGTGCCGTAGGCTACCGGAGAGTTGATGCCGGAATCTCCGTAGATGCTTTTATTGGCGCTGACGTTACCGTAGGTGGAGGAAATATTGACGATCACGCCGCCGCCGTTATCGCGAAGATATGGCACTGCGGCCTGGCTCATGAGAAAGGCTCCTTTGAGGTTGACATCGTGTACCTTATCCCAGGCTTCTTCCGGGTAGTGTTCAAAATCGGCAAAGAAATTGGAAGAGGTATCCAGTTTGCGGGTATTGCCTTTGAAGTGGAAGCAGTTGACCAGGCCATAGATAGGGCCTTCCGTTTGGCGCACCTGTTCAAACAAAGCGGTTACCTGTGTTTTCTGACTAACGTCTAATGGGTAAACCTTGATGCGGCTTTTCAGTCTAATTTCAGTATCCGCCAGTTTTTGCTTCGCCATTTCCACGTCAAGGTCGGCTATTACTACCTTAGCGCCGGCATCCGCCAGGATTTCGCTAAAGGCGAAGCCAATTTGCCCTGCTCCTCCGGCGACTATAATGACGCGGCCGCTGAGGCTGAAAAGCTCCTGAAATCGCTTCATAAACTAATTTTTTTACCTTCCCGGCTGGACTGATGCATCAGCAGCATGAGCTGCGTGTTGATATTTGCGTGTTCAAAATCGAGCGCGTGTTTTGTTTTTCCGGATGTTACAAGCTGCAAAAAGTGGGTCAATTCATTTACGTAAAGCTGATTGACTTCAAAGCCATTATCACTTCTGTGCACTTCCGGAGCTGCATTGTGAGGTAAGACACGCACTTCATTATCGTGCCAGTTCCAAATGATCTTTCCGTTTTCGCACAGTATTTTGATGTTACGGTCGTAGTCCTTTTGCAGATAATCCAGATGGAGGGTAACGGTTTTCTCCGGATAGTTGAATATGGCTTCGCACAATTCTTCCACTTCTATATCCAAATGTTGCAGGTTGCGCGCTTCGCAGTAGAGCGATCGAGGACTGCCAAAGAAATATTGAATCAGATCCAGTTCGTGCGTGATGGTATTGATCACCCCACCGCCCAGTTCTTTTCGGGAAGTATAGCTGATCTTGTAGTCTTCCCAGGGGTGCCAGTAGGGGAGGTAGCTGCCGAATTCGAAGCGGGCGCTGTACACCTGTCCAAGTTGCTCCTTATCCAGGATCGTTTTTATTTGCTGCACCAGCGGATGGTATCGCAGCATGAACCCGATGAAAAATACTCCCTGATAACCCTTCATCAGTTCCCTGGCCTCAGCCAGCCCGGGCTCATTATGGATCAAAGGTTTTTCCATGAAAACGTGCAACTGCCGGGCTTTGGCAAAACGAAGGCTTTCGTTGTGCAGGGCGGTAGGCGTAGCCACTATGAGTACATCGAGCGGAAGCCTGCCAGCTTCTACAAAGGACGTGATAACCTCTACCTGATGCTCTTTTGCGAACGCATCATCTGACTGCCGTTTAAGCACCCAGATATTCTCATAGCCCAGTTGCCTGAGGTTTCGGAGGTGCCGCTTGCCGATAGAACCACCGCCGATTATCAATATATTCATTATTCTTTTATGAGGTAAGAAGGTGCTTTTGCGTAAGAAAACCGCCTAAGTAACTGTCCAAAAATAAAGTTTACAAAAAGTTGTAGATTTAGCTGTCAA
>CAYVVK010001098.1:0-1700 GCA_964454855.1 uncultured Phaeodactylibacter sp.
ATGATCGCGGCACCTCGCCGCCGCGCAGGGCCTCCACGGCATTGAGGCGCGACATGCGCAGGGCGGGGATCACGCCCGACAGCAGTCCGAACACCAGGCAGATGGCCAGTCCCGCCAGGAATACGTTAATGTTCAGCACCAGGTCGGCCCCGGGAATGAGGCCGCTGTCGTTGAACACCCGGATCAGCACGAGGGCGGCCAGCACGGCAATGAGCCCGCCTATGAAGGTGATGAAGATGTTCTCGAAAAGGAACTGCCCCACCAGGCTGCGAACAGAGGCGCCGAAGGCCTTGCGCACGCCGATCTCCGAAGAGCGCTCCATGATGCGGCTGACGTTCAGGTTGATGAGGTTGACCGCCGGCAGCAGCATGAACAGCAGCATGAATACGGCGACGAAGGAGTAGAACACCACGGCCGGCCGCTTCAGGTCGAAAAAGATGGTCAGGAAGTACTCCAGGTAGGTTTCTGCCTTTACATCCAGCTCCTGCACCAGAAAGTTATCCGTCTGATAGGGCAATTCAATACGGCTGACGGCGCTGTTGAACTCCTCCCTGATGGCGGGAAAATCCGCCGGGGAGCGGGCCAGCAGGATGCCGACGTAGAAGCCGTTAAAGGACTTCGACCGGGCATTGGCAGCTGTGACGGTATAAGGCAGGTAGACATCCGCCGAGAGGATGGGGCGCGTAATGGGCACGTCGCGCACCACGCCCAGAACCCGGTAGCCGGTATTGCTTACCGTGATGGTTTTCCCGACGGCCTCCGCTCCCGGGCCGAAGTAATTGTCGCGCGTCTTCTCGTTGATCACGGCCACGTAATCGCCGTTGTCGATATGGCGCTGGTTGAACGGCTGGCCGGCCAGGAAATCAAAGCCCGTGGCCTGCCAGAATTCGGCATTGGAGAATTTGGTGTTGAGCTTCAGGCGGCGCCCTCCGGCAAAGGCATTGTAAAAGGCCGGCAGGGAAGCAATGCCCACCTTCTCCGGCGTCTCGAGCGTACTGGCGTATTCCTCCAGGAAATGGAAACTGGGCGGGCCGGTCATCATGCCGCCTTCATCGAGATTGCGCTGCTGCACCATGCCGACGTACAGGCTGCGGTGGCGGTTCACATCCGGATAGTGCGGCGCCACGAGATGGTCGATAAAGGCCGCCAGCATCATCAGGATGAGGAGGGTGAAGGTAATGCCGAACAGGCTCACGAAAGTGAAGAACTTGTTGCGGCTCATGACCTTTAGGGTGATTTTTAGATAGTTTAGTAGCATGGCTTATTGTTTGGAAGTCGGAAATTGGAAGTCGGAAGTCGGAAGCCGGAAGCCGGCCTTACTGCTAACTGCCGCGAAGCTCGAAGAGCGAAGGCGACTGCCAACTGTATACTGATTAACTCACCTGGCTCCCATCAAACAGCCGCACCAGGCGGTGTGTCCGGCGGGCCATGCGCTCGTCGTGGGTGACCATGACGACGGTGGTTTGCTGTTCCCGGTTGAGGCGCAGCAGGATGTCCATGATCTCATTGCCCATGACGGAGTCGAGGTTGCCGGTAGGCTCGTCGGCCAGGAGGATCTCCGGGCTGCCGACGATGGCGCGGGCGATGGCCACGCGCTGCTTCTGCCCGCCCGACAGCTGGTTGGGAAAGTGGCGCATACGGTTGCTCAGGCCCACGCTTTCCAGAGCTTCTTCCGCCAGCTCGCGCCGCTTTTTGGCCGA
>CAYVVK010001099.1:0-1697 GCA_964454855.1 uncultured Phaeodactylibacter sp.
CAGATTCAACCCGTCATGTCTATTCTCGAATTTTTGTGTATAAAGATTAGCTGGCAGTAATGGCAGGCAGGCTGTGCCGCAGCCCGGCAGGGATTTTTTTAGAACCAACTTTCTCTGGCCCCTAAAAGTTATATCTACTTTTGCCGGAAAAACACACTTACCGGCACTCCGGAAAAGTTAAAGTTTTCCCGCAATTTATTCTCCAGGTAATTTTTGTAATTATCCTTGACGTGCTTCGGGTTATTGCAGAAAAAGGCAAAAGCCGGGAAGTAGGTCGGCAACTGGGTGACGTACTTGATCTTCACATAACGGCCGCGGTGGGCGGGCGGAGGATAGCGCTCGATGGCCTCCAGCATGACCTCATTCAGCTTCGAGGTCTTGATCTTCCGCTGGCGGTTGTCATACACTTCCAGGGCGGTTTCCACTGCTTTAAAGATACGCTGCTTATCGATGGCGGAGATGAATACGATGGGCACATCCGAGAAGGGAGCGATGCGCCGTTTGATCTCCGCCTCATAATCGCGGGCCGTATTGGTCTCTTTTTCCAGCAGGTCCCATTTATTGATGAGGATGACGATGCCTTTATTGCGGCGCTGCGCCAGGCGAAAGATGCTCATGTCCTGGGCTTCCAGGCCCAGGGTAGCGTCGATCATCAGCAGGCAGATGTCGGCCTCTTCAATGGCCTTGATGGCGCGCATGACGGAGTAGAACTCCAGGTCTTCGTGTACGCGTGCTTTTTTGCGGATGCCCGCCGTATCGATCAGCAGGAATTCTTTGCCGAATTTCGTGTATTTGGTGTGGATGCTGTCGCGGGTGGTGCCCGCCACTTCGGTGACGATGTTGCGCTCTTCGCCCAGCAGGGCGTTGGTCAGCGAGGATTTGCCCACATTGGGCTGGCCGACGATGGCAAATTTGGGAATGTCGTCTTCCGGGGGCGTATCCACATCGATGTGTTCCACCACGACGTCCAGCAGGTCGCCGGAGCCGCTGCCCGTCAGCGAAGAGAGGAAGTGGGTTTCCTCGAAGCCCAGGCTGTAAAATTCGTTGGCCTCCAGGCGGCGTTTGTTATTATCTACCTTGTTGACGGCCAGGAAGACCGGCTTGTCGGAACGGCGCAGCATATCGGCCACTTCCTCGTCCAGGTCGGTAATGCCGGTGGTCACATCCACCATAAAGATGATGACTCTGGCCTCTTCCACGGCAACCTCCACCTGCGAGCGGATGGCCGTTTCGAACACATCGTCGGAATGCTGGACAAAACCGCCGGTATCCACCACGGTAAAGGTCTTCCCATTCCAGAAGCTCGTGCCGTACTGCCGGTCGCGGGTTACGCCGCTGGTATCGTCTATGATGGCCTGCCGTTCTCCGATCAGGCGGTTGTATAAGGTGGACTTGCCCACGTTGGGGCGCCCTACTATGGCTACTATGTTGTTGCTCATGATCTTTACTTGGTAAGTGCGGTTTTGGGGGTACGTAACAGTGTTACGGTATTTCGGTATTATGGTTAAGGCCCCCGGCCTTTCTTCGGCTGCTTTAAAAACCACAAAGATACAGCTTTTCAGGCGTTGGGGGGCACATTGCTATATTGTTATTTGTTATATTGTTAAGCGTAGCGAAACCCGCCCCCATACGGGCCCGCCCCGGTATGTGTTTAGCGCTATTTGGAGAAGTCGGAGCAGTTTTGTACACTATATAAG
>CAYVVK010001100.1:0-1695 GCA_964454855.1 uncultured Phaeodactylibacter sp.
TTACACAATACTATTTTTATCAATTAACTTGAATTTAGGCTTTTTACACAACCCCTATTCGGCAGGATGCCGAACGGACATTTGCAGACTGGAATCAGGTCCCTGGGTTTTTGCCGTAGCAAAGCGGAGTGCCTTTCTCCGATTCAAAACAATATTAAGAAACCAGGCTTCTTAAAGAATATAGTTTCATCAAACCAAAGCCTGCCCAAAAAACATGTAAAAGATCAGTTGTAAGAAATTAATACCGACTGTGTGGTTTCCTTGCTAAATTGGCAATTAGGCTTCGTAATTGTTTCAACTTTTTCAACAGTAGTTCGTTTACATTGTAAACTAATTGCTTGGACAAACGGGCCGTATTCCCTACTTTTGTTTTCCTTTGACTGTTCAAAGCACCAAATTAAAAGGTTTTCCGCCCTTACCAATATAGCCAAAAAGCGCCGCCCAGGCGCTGAGATGCAATTAGCTGAACCGTACGAAAACAACGTAGTGATAAGTTGCTGAAAATTAATGGGTTGGGCTTGTTTTGCAAACCCAGGCAGCTTCCCGTTCGCTGTACGTTATTTTCCCCAATTCCATTTTACCGAACATTAAACTGACAAGAATTAACCTATGGATCACGCAGACCAACGTGGATTATATACGCCTCAACTAGAGAGAGATTCCTGTGGTACCGGACTGATCGCCAACCTCGACGGGGTCAAAACGCATGAGTTGATCGAAGATGCCTTGCTCATGCTCACTAATATGGAGCACCGGGGGGCCTGCGGTTGCGAACCGAACACCGGTGATGGCGCGGGCATCCTGATACAGACCCCTCATGACTTCTTCGTCAAGAAATGTAAAGAGAAAGGCTTTGACCTCCCCGGTTTCGGGGAATATGGCGTAGGGGTTGTCTTCTTTCCTGCCGACCGCAACCTGCGCCAGCAGTGCCGCGTCCTTTTCGACGATTACATCGACGAGCTGGGCTTTGAACTGCTGGGCTACCGCAAGATCCCTACCGATAATGAAGAACTGGGCGAATCCGCCGTCTCGGTAGAGCCCCGTATGGAGCAGGTTTTCGTGAAGCCTATTGAAAAAATGGCGCCCGAGGCCCTGGAGCGCCGCCTGTATGTATTGCGCAAATTTTCCACTCACAACATTCACAAGACGTACCCCCAGTCCAGAGACCATTTTTACATCACCTCCTTCTCCTACAAAACGGTGGTCTACAAAGGCCAGCTGACCACCTACCAGCTGCGCCCTTATTTCCCGGACCTGCACGATGAGCTCTGCAAGTCGGCCATCGCCCTCATCCACAGCCGCTTTTCCACCAATACAGTGCCCAAGTGGAAGCTGGCACAGCCCTTCCGCTACGTGGCTCACAATGGTGAGATCAACACCATCACGGGCAACCTCAACTGGTGGGCTTCCAAGGAGATGCTGCTGGAATCCCAACTGTTCAGTGACGACGAGCTGGAAAAGCTCAAACCCATCTGCGGCGAGCACCTCTCCGATTCCGGGAACTTTGACAACGTCCTTGAATTCCTGGTGCTCAGCGGATTTAGCCTGCCTCATGCCCTGATGATGATGATCCCGGAGGCCTGGCAGCACGACGAGCATATGGAGGACTACAAGAAGGCCTTCTACGAATATCATAAGACCATCATGGAACCCTGGGACGGCCCGGCTTCCATCTGTTTTACCGACGGCATACTG
>CAYVVK010001101.1:0-1693 GCA_964454855.1 uncultured Phaeodactylibacter sp.
GGCAGGCTTGCTGCACGCCGGCTGGGGCAGCCGGGTGAGCGGCATGCAGGTCAACCGCTACTGTGCTTCCGGCCTGGAGGCGGTCAATCTGGCGGCCATGAAGATCCGTTCCGGCTGGGAAAGCCTCGTTGTGGCCGGCGGCGTGGAGAGCATGAGCCGGGTGCCCATGGGCTCCGACGGCGGCTCCCTGATGTATGACCCGGAGTTGATCACCAAAGTGAACTACATCCCGCAGGGCATCTCCGCCGACCTCATCGCTACCATCGAAGGGTTCAGCCGGGAAATGCTGGACGGCTATGCTTATCAGTCGCAAAAAAGGGCCGGTCACGCCCGGGAAAATGGTTATTTCGACAGATCCATCATTCCCATTTTCGACCGCAACGGCCTGCCCATTCTGGAAAAAGACGAGCACATCCGCCCTGACACCACAATGGAAGCGCTGGCGCAGCTGCCTGCCGCTTTTGAAGCCATAGGCAAAAAAGGCTTCGACGAGATGGCCCTCCACCGGTATCCTCGCCTGGAGCGTATTCACCACACCCATACCGCCGGCAATTCCTCCGGCATTGTCGATGGCGCTGCTTTGGTATTGTTGGGCAGTAAGGAGAAAGGGGAAGAGCTGGGCCTCAAAGCCCGTGCCCGCATTCTGGCGGCGGCAACCGTAAGTGTAGACCCCACCATCATGCTCACCGGCCCTGGCCCGGCATCCCGGAAGGCGCTGAAGCAGGCCGGCATGGAAGTTAAAGACATCGGCCTGTGGGAGTGCAACGAAGCCTTTGCCTCTGTCGTCCTTAAATTTCAACGCGACATGGGCATCGACGAATCGGCGCTAAACGTAAACGGTGGCGCCATTGCCATGGGCCACCCCCTGGGTGCTACCGGCGCCATGCTGCTGGGCGCCCTGCTCGACGAGATGGAGCGGCAGGATAAAAGCACCGGCCTGGTAACCCTCTGCGTAGGCGGCGGAATGGGCGTGGCCACAATCACTGAAAGGGTATAACTATGATCCGATATAAAAAAGATACCGACAACATCGTCACGCTCACTCTCGACATGAGCGGGCGCAGCACCAACGTGATCAACCACGAGATCGCAGAGGCCTTCATTCCCGTCATCGAACACCTGAAGGAAGAGAAGGACAAGGGCGTGCTGCGGGGCGTCATCCTCACCTCCGCCAAGAAAAATTTCCTGGCGGGGGGCGACCTGGAATACCTCTATCAGGCCAATGACCCGCAGGAGATCTTCCGTTTTGCCGAGAAGCTCAAACGCATCCTGCGCGATATGGAAAGCCCGGGCATTCCCGTGGTGGCGGCCATCAATGGAGCGGCGCTGGGCACCGGCTTTGAGGTAGCCCTGGCCTGCCACCACAGGGTGGCCCTGGATAGCCCCGAAGTACGCCTCGGTTTTCCGGAAGTGCAGCTGGGGCTCATTCCCGGCAGCGGCGGCGTCATCCGCCTGATGTGGCTGCTGGGCATCGGGCAGGCCTATCCCATCCTGAGCTCCGGCCTGCGCTATTCGCCACAGGAGGCCTTGAAAGTGGGCCTGGTGGACGAGGTGGCGGCCAGCCGGCGCGAGATGATGGAGAAGGCCAAGGCCTGGCTGATGCAAAATAAAGAGGGCCGCCGCCCCTGGGACCGCGACGAGGAATCCATACCCGGAGGAACGGCGCGCGAACACCGGATCGCCGGCCACATCC
>CAYVVK010001102.1:0-1690 GCA_964454855.1 uncultured Phaeodactylibacter sp.
CTGGAGTCGGGGCCTGCGGGAGGGGCGATCTTCGCCGCCCGCTACGCCCGCGCCGGCCAGTGGGATAAAGCCGCAGAGATCTGGAATATCATCGTAGCTACCGCCCCGGACGAGAAGAACCGCGGCCGCGCTGCCTACAACATGGCCGTGGCCAATGAGCGCGAGGGCAAACTGCGACAGGCCCTGCAGTGGGCCCGCGAGGCCTACACTGACTTCGGCAACAAAAAGGCACGGGACTACATCGATGTGATCCGCCGGCGGATCTTTGAGCAGCAGCAATTGGAGGAGCAGTTGAATGGTTGAATTGCTGGATTGTCACATTGTTGGATTGTTGAGCGTAGCGAAACCCGCCTGGGTTGGATTGTTTCTGTACAGGCATATGTTGAGGCTGTTTAACAAACCTGCCCCCTCATTCGTTAAAGAGCTATAAATAACCGCAAATACTCATGCAGATCACCCTCTATCAGGCCGACGCCTTTACCAGCCAGCTTTTTCGCGGCAACCCGGCTGCCGTATGCCCCCTGAAAAAATGGCTGCCGGACGCCACCATGCAGGCCATCGCCTCGGAAAACAACCTTTCGGAAACCGCATTTTTTGTACCCAAAGGGCAGGACTATCACCTGCGCTGGTTCACGCCGGCTATTGAGGTCGACCTCTGCGGCCACGCCACCCTGGCCACTGCCCACATCCTCTTTAATCACCTCGGCCACCGGGAACCTTCCATCAACTTCCATTCCCGCTCCGGCATGCTTTCTGTGACCAGAGATGGTGATTTTTACATCCTGGATTTCCCCACGGATGTGCTGGAAACCACCCTGCCGCCAAAAGTCCTGCTCGAAGCCCTGCAAGTAAAACCCAAAGAGGTGCTCATGGGCAGAGAAGACTATCTCATGGTGCTGGACAGCCAGGCGGAAGTCGCCGCCCTGCAGCCGGATTTCCGAAAGCTGAAACAGGTAAAAGGGCGAGGCGTGATCGTTACGGCTCCCGGAGATGAGGCAGACTTCGTCTCCCGCTGCTTTTTCCCCAATGCCGGCATAGACGAAGACCCCGTCACCGGCTCCGCCCACACCACTATGACCCCCTACTGGGCAGAGCGGCTCTCCAAGCAGGAAATGACGGCCCGCCAGATCTCCCACCGCGGCGGAGAGCTCCGGTGCACCATGCTGGGCGAACGCGTGGCCATCGCCGGGCAGGCCGTGACCTTTATGGAGGGCAAGGCCTGGGTGGAAGGCTGAACGTTGAAACGTTTTAACGTCCGAACGTTCTAACGTTTTTTTAGCTTTACGCTAAAAAAATGCACCTCAGCCAGATCCTTACGCACCTGGGCGAAGAGCGCAGCAGCTACTTCAATGCCGTATCGCCACCGGTCATTCAGACCAGCAATTTTGCCTTTCGCTCCCTCGACGAAATGCGGCAGGCCTTCAGCAATGAGCTGGAGCACTCCATCTACAGCCGGGGGAATAACCCCACGGTGTATATCCTGCGGCAGAAGCTGGCGGCACTGGAAGGCGCCGAAGACGCCCTGGTGTTCGGCAGCGGCATGGCGGCCATCTCGGCGGCCGTGCTGGCCAACGTACAGGCCGGCAGCCATGTGGTATGCGTGGCCTCCCCCTACTCCTGGACAAAGACACTGCTGGAGAAATACCTGCCCCGCTTCAAGGAGAAGGCCAAAGCGGCGGAAGAGGCTGTT
>CAYVVK010001103.1:0-1687 GCA_964454855.1 uncultured Phaeodactylibacter sp.
GGTGGTGCTGTTCCCCGACCACGGCAGCCGCTACCTCGGCAAGGTATACAATGATGAGTGGATGAAACAGCAGGGCTTTATGCGGAATGTAATTTCCGAAGATTCCTATACCCGTTATCGAAAGATATACCGCGCCTACCGCATGAAATACAAAAGATACCTGCGGCAGACGCTTCGCAACTTAAGTTAAACTGAAGGACAGGCTTCAGAAACAAACACTTTCGAAGCCTGTTCTATTTCATATGAAGAGCCTTTGAAAACCGGAAGAGGCTTTTTCACAGGTATTCACATTTCTGCTGCTACTGAGCCCCGGCTGAATTCAGGTGCCGCGGCATGGATCGGAAAACACCAAAATCAGACAAAAACTTTCTGCAAGCATGAAACAGAAAAAATTCGTATCCAATGAAAATGTTTCTCCCAGCCTGTTCGAAAATAAATGGCTGGACCGGTTGACGAGGACGCATGTTGCCATTCCGGTTACCATGTTCTTCCTCTATGCCCTCGGGTTGATCTATTATTCCAAAATAGCTACCGCCTTGAGCAACTGGCAGATCGCCGGGCTGTTCTTCGGAGGATGGTTCCTTTTCACTTTTGCAGAGTACATGTTCCACCGCTACCTCTACCACATCGAGCCTACCACGGAATTCAGGAAAAACTTTTCCTACAAAGCGCACGGGGTGCACCACGATTATCCGAAAGACAAGCAGCGCCTGGCCATGCCGCCCTGGCTCAGCGTGTTGATCGGCACCTTCCTCCTGTTCGTTTTCGAACTGGTGCTCAGTAGCTATTCGTTCGCTACTCTGGCGGGCTTTATGACGGGTTATGCCTTCTATCTGCTCGTCCATTACACCGTGCACATCTTTCGCCCGCCTAATAACTTTCTGAAGGAGCTGTGGGTCAACCATGCCATTCACCACTATAAGGACAACACCATCATGTTCGGTGTGTCTTCCCCTATCTGGGACTATGTGTTTGGCACCCTGCCGAAAGACAAAGGCATGAAGCGGACGGTAGAGGTGAGCAAAGGCGTTTAACCCAACTTATGAATGATATCAACCAATTGCGGGAAGCCGTAAGAAACTCTCCGGAAAACCTGCCTTTGCGCAAATTTCTGGCCAATGCGCTAATAAAACACAAGCGCTTTGAAGAAGCGGAAGCGGAGTATAAGGAGGCCCTTCGCCTGGCTCCGGACGATGCGGAGCTCAAGGTGGGCCTGGCCAATGCTTTTCGGGAGCAGGGCAAAACCGGCCTGGGCCTGGTGCTCATCGAGGAACTGGTGAATGAAGATCAGCCACCGGCCTCCGCATGGCTGGCCTACGCGAAGTTGCTGCTCAATAGCAAACAGGCCGAAGAGGCCAGCGAAGCCTATGCCAATGCCATAGCCATCGATCCCGAGCTGCGGGATGCCTACCTCGAATCGGAGATCAACCTGCAGCAGAAAAGCGGCCAGGAACCGGAAAAGATAAAGCTTCGAGCCGGGGGCGCAGAGCAGAAGAAGGGCAGCGCCAATCCCGATATCGAACGGCCTAAGCTCACCTTCGAAGAAGTGGGGGGCATGGATAAGGTCAAGGAAGAGGTGCGCATGAAGATCCTTCACCCGCTCAAACATCCGGAGATATACAAAGCCTACGGTAAAAAGATCGGAGGAGGCATCCTGCTCTACGGCCCGCCCGGTTGCGGCAAAACC
>CAYVVK010001104.1:0-1683 GCA_964454855.1 uncultured Phaeodactylibacter sp.
CGGGCAGTTGCCGGGCGGCATCGCGGTAGCGGGCGGCAATCTGGGTATCTCCTAGAGCCTGCAGGGCGCGGGCCGCCAGTTCGTAGGCCGGGCGGAACGCGGGGCTGGCCTCTATGGCGCTCTGCGCATTTTCATAGGATGCCCGGTAGTTCTGGCTCGATTCGTAGATCAGGCCCATATAATAGTAGGCGATATAGTATTCGTCATTCAGCTGAACCGCCCGCTGCAGCGCATTCAGTGCTTGCTGGGCGTTGCCCAGGTTGAGGTGGGCCAGGCCCTCGTATAACAGGGCCGCTTCCGTACCGGGCGCAATTTCCTGTGCCTTCCGGGCGGCCTCCAGGGCAGGGCCGTACTGCCGCAGGTTGAGGTAAGCGTTGGACAGGCCGATCCAGGCCACCTCATTGTCGGGATGCGCTTCTACCTCCCTGCTGAATTGTTGGGCGGCTTCCTGCCAGTTCTGGGATTCGATGGCCTTCTGCCCCAGATAAGCATAGTCTTCGAGGTCTTTCTCGATAGCCAGCAACGGCACCCCGCTGGCTTCAACCGTGTGTATGGTTTTGCTTGTAGGCCAGTTTCCGGACTGCAGGTGGGGGCCGCGAATGAAACGGGAGGGAAAGATCCCGTAATCATAAGGTTCTTTATAGCGGTTATTGAACCGGACATATTCTGTCTTGACCATCCCGTTGTACCTCTCCCGAGTCTGCCGGCTGACGTTGTAATAAAAAGTAGTGCCCAGGCGGACGGTGTCCTGCATGTCAGGGCTGATGATGCCCTGTTCATCCAGCCAGCTGATGGCCTGCCGGACGGAGACGCCCCAATAGTCCGTTTCATAGTAGCCGAAAGCACCTTTCAGCCCCCCACCAATGGGGTTGAAGTATACGTAGGGATACTGAGGGTTGCGCACGATAAATACGAGCGACTCCAGGGCGAGAAGGCCCAGTACTCCCCAGGTGGCATAGCGAAGGGGTTTATTATTCCGGAACAGGCGGCCCAGCGTGATCCAGAACAGCGAGACGATAACCACCATGCTGGGGTAAACGAACATCAGGTGCCGCCAGCCATCGTGCAGGATGGATTCTTTATAAATGACGTAGGTGACGGGGAAAATGGTGGCAAAGTAGACGAGCAGGACCGCCAGGGCGTTGTATCGCTTAAAAAAAGTGGGCAACAGGAACAGGCTGCCCACGAAGCCCACGAGGGTGAAAAGCGGAACGGTCTTGATGATCCACACCATCGGATAAGTCCAGCTCGTATCGTCGGAGAGCAGGTTCTCTCCCATGTACAGCACTCTGATCTTGACCCCCAGCCTGGAAAATTCCGTCAGGGCTTCCAGGGGATGGCTGATGGGTTCTACCAGGGCCGCCGGCCAGGTGAGTATGGCCAATACATAGCCAACAACAGAAATGCCAAGGCTGTAGGCCAGGTATCTAAGCAGGCTGCTACTGTCCTGAATGATGCCCTTGAAGCCGTATTTCATCACGAAACCGATACCGGCGAAAAGGAACAGATAAGCAATCAGCAAAAGGCCGCCGGCGCGCGTGGCTATGGCCAGGGCGATGCCCAGAGACAGGCCCAGGGCTGTTTTCCAGCTGGGTTTCGGCATGTTCTTCAGCAGGATCACCATGTAGTAGGTGGCAATGGCGAAGCCTGCCGCAAAGGGAATATCCTTGGGGTTCATCAGCG
>CAYVVK010001105.1:0-1682 GCA_964454855.1 uncultured Phaeodactylibacter sp.
CGGCGTGCAGCAAGCCTGCCCTGGCGATGTTGTAGCCCTGGTCATCGATGGGCGTCACGCAACCGATGATGGCATCGTCGAGGGCTTCGGCGGGAATGGGTTGCCGCTTTTGCAAAGCGCGCAGGGTAGCCGCCAGCAAGTCCACCGGCTTTACTTCGTAGAGCGCACCGCCGCTTTTGCCTTTGCCGCGGGGGGTTCTCAGGGCATCGTATATATATGCTTCAGCCATAGTTTTCATTTGTTTGCAAAAATAGAAGGCAAGAGAAGAAGTTCGCAATTTACTCCCTACAATTATACCCTGCCTTTTGATCTACAACGGCACTACGGCCGGTTCTGGCCCGAAAATTGTCGGATTAAGTAGAAAATATAAGCTTTTTAGGAGGCCCAGCTGTTACATTTGTAAAAAAAACTCAACTATGCCAAGAAGAAAAATGACCCCCTTTGCGCGCTTCTTTCTCGTCATGCTCTTTGTCATACCGGTAGCCTACTTCGCCGCGTCCTGGTATAATGGGGAAGACCCCCTGAATGTTCGCAGCCGGCTCGGCCTGGAAGAAGCGGAAAAAAAACAGGTGACGGTGCAATCCGATAAGCAGGAAGCGGAAGCCACCATGGATGCCGAAAGCCTGCAGCAGCGCATCGACAAGCTGGAAAAAGAACTGCAGCAGTGCCAGCAGGAACTGAAAAGCCTGAAAAGCCAAGTTCAAAATAATCAGTAATGGAAATTTTATTGCTCGACGCCATCTTCGGCTCCCTGGGAGAAGGCCTGATCAAAGTATTGCTTAATGCGCTGGCGCTCATGGCCGGCGCATACTTCCTGAAAGGAGTGGAAATAGAGGATTTCACCCGCGCCCTGATCGTTGCCGTGCTGCTGGCTTTACTCAACGCCACACTCGGCTCTTTCCTCGATTTCATCACCACGCCCCTGCGTTTCCTCACCCTTGGCCTTTTTGCCTTTGTGGTGGACGCCGCGCTGTTGTTGCTGGTCGACTACTTCATCAAAGGCTTTAAGATCAAAAACTTTTTGTCTGCCTTCTTACTGGCCATCATTCTGGCGGTGATGAATTCGGTACTCTACGCTATCTTTTTGTAAATTTCAGCGGATGAGGCAGCCTCCGCCACCGGAGGCTGCCTCATCAGGCTGATAATCATTAAAACAGAACGATAGCTATGAAAACGTACTTCACCCTACTGTTAGCCGGCAGCTTACTGCTTAGTTGCTCTACTTCTCAACGCAGCGCAACGGATAAAGCCGCTGCCGAACAGGCCATGCAGGCCGTTTACGATACTTTCTCCAAAGCCTACCTTCAGGCCGACCCTGCCATGGTAGCCGGCCTCTACACCGAAGATGCCTACTACCTGCAGCCCAACAATATGATCATGCAGGGCCGAGACAGCATACAGGCCACCTTTGCCAGCTTCCTCAACCGCTTTCAGCCGGGAAATGGCCCGGACATCAGCTTCGAGATCATCGACCGGCGCATCTCCGGCCAACAGGCCTATGATATTGGCTACTATCTCTTTAACGGAGCCCGCAGCGGTAAATTTATCGTGCTCTGGCAGAAGGAGGACGGCGAGTGGAGGATCAGGGCGGATGGGTTTAGTGGGTTGGAGTGATCGCCGCTCGGCGGCTGGTTTATTGGTTTATTGGTTTATTGGTTTATTCAAAAAAGTAAAATTTTTCT
>CAYVVK010001106.1:0-949 GCA_964454855.1 uncultured Phaeodactylibacter sp.
AGGAGGCATGGGCGGGTACAGCGGTAAAGGCGCGAAGAATGGTCGTTTGAAAACCAAAGCGGCCGGCGTAGAGGATATTCTCGAGGGTAGCAAACCCCATGCTGATCATTACGGCGTACACAATGCCATCCATGGGTTCGTTGAAAAAGGGCCGGGAGTAAGGATAGGCCAGCAGCGCCAGGTATTTGGCAAGCTCCTCTGTGAGGGCCACTACAATAAAAGAAGAGAAGAGGGTAATGCCGAGGTGGCTGGGGTCATCCCAGCCCATGAAGCTGGCCCAGGCCTCGATCCTGAGCACGGGGTAGGTGATGGCCATGCCCAGGCCGAAGGTGATGGCCAGTTGCAGGCGCGACTCTTTCTCGTATTTATCCATCCGGTAGATGTACCAGCAGATGAGCAGGCCGGGAATAACGGCGAGAATCATCAGAGAGGCTTCCCTCAGCATCAGGCCTCTGCTTTTTCTTCACAGAAAGTAACAAACTGGCGTACGATGCGCTGGGTTTTTTTCTTTGCTTCGAACAGGCCCATATGCCCTGCTCTTTCGAGAATGTGGATGGAGGCCTGGCTGGGGAGGTGGATCTGCTCCATATTGTTCGGAGGCGCCACCTCATCTTTCTTACCAATTATAAAGAGAACGGGGACCTCCGCCTGTTCAAGGGTTTCCGTTTCATCTTCCCGGCCCATCATGGCCTGTTGGGCGGCGATGACGCCTTCGGGCTCGCCCTTTGCCGCCCGATAGGTGATCTTTTCCACCAGAAAGGCATTGCTTTTCGCAAACTGCCGGTCAAAAAGAGTAGGGATAAGCTGCTTGATGAAAAGCTCATGGCCCTGCCGCCGGATGAAATCAATGCTCCTCTGGCGCATTTTTCTTTTTTCCCCGGAATCGGCAAAGGGGTGTGAGTGAAACAGCCCGAAACCTATCAGCATTTCCGGATAAAGGCGCGCAAAG
>CAYVVK010001106.1:959-1680 GCA_964454855.1 uncultured Phaeodactylibacter sp.
GAGCGTAACATAGCCTCCCATGGAGTGGCCGATCATGGCCACCGGGGAGGCGCCCAGTTCGGTAAGGATCGCGCGCACTGCCTCTGCCATCTGGCTGATACTGATCTTCGGGATGACTTCAGACCGGCCAAATCCCGGAAGGTCAATGCGGATCACCCGGAAGCCGTCTTCCAGCAGGTCCTCCTCAAACTCATCCCAGATACTGCTGTCTTCGCAAAAGCCGTGCAGCAGTACCACCGGAGTTCCTTTCCCCTCAGAGGAGTAGGCAATTTTCTTGTTCTGATAATCGATAAATTTCATACACTGTGGTTTTGGTTTCCGGCAAAACGCTGAAAGAGCGTATCGTAATCGCGGGCTAAAACACTCCAATCGTAGCGGGCCGCAAAATGGCGGCAGCCAGGCTGTTCCCTTATTCCCTTTATATTCAGGATGGCGTCTCGCAGTTTCCGGCGAAAACCTTCCTCCGTTTGGTAAAAATACCGGCTGTGTTCCTCTTCGGGAAAGTGTTCCGGGTAAGCCAGGCGATCGGGAAGTATGGGAAAACACTGGCAATATAAGGCTTCTATTACACTCCCCCCGAAAAAATCCTGCCGGCTGGTGACCGGCAGCAGGTCGGCCTGCCAGAGCAAGCGGGCATAATGGCCCGGGCTGTCGGCATAGCCGAAATGTACGATCTCCTCCCGCAATTTCTCGCGCGCCTTCTGAAAAACCGGGGGCGCCT
>CAYVVK010001107.1:0-1676 GCA_964454855.1 uncultured Phaeodactylibacter sp.
CCTTCGGTAAGCTCGTAAAGAAATCCGGAACCATGGCCAACGCCAATCCATATCGATTCAGCACCAAGTATGAGGACGAATCGGGGCTGGTATATTACGGCTTCAGATATTATCACCCAGAAATAGGGACGTGGATGAATAGGGATCCTATAGGTGAATTTCGTCAAGGGTGGATTTTATGGGGTAGTGACTTCAACCCGAACCTATACATCTTCGTTAAGAATGCACCTCTTGTGTATATTGATCTTCTGGGATTGAAGAAGTGTACAGTTTACATTTGGATCGGCCACAACTACAATCTTAAGCGCAAACTTCAAAAGGATAAATACCAAGGTCCCAACAAGGATTGCTACGGCCATGTTGCCTTCTCTTGTAAGGTTTCCACTAAGTTGCCTGAAGAGGTTACCGCAGTGATGTCCTCTTATCAGCCATCAATTATCATCAACCTGGGGGGGTACTTGCCGCCGAACTCATGGATGCACAACACAAATAAGCCGGGTGAACACGTTCCGTACTACAAGCCAGGGATGAGCTGGGTTGAATACAACGAAACAATTTTTAAGGAGGTAGTCAAAGCAGCAATGAAGGAGGCGGCCAAGATGTCGCTAGACAAGGAGCGAATGAAGAAATGCTGTTGCGATTCCGTACGGATTAAGATTCAGAAGTTAGGTGGTTGGAAACTGGCACCCGGCAACATCCGAGAATTAATCAAAAAACTTGAGAAACACCCTTATATCTTCAATGTGCCTTCGAGACTGATGAATGAAAACTAGTTTCACAGTTTGCCTCTTTACAATTTTTGAGTGCGGGTGGTACCTTGCTTTTAGTCGATTTCGTGATATTGCCGAGATGCTAATAGAGAAATGCCATCTTCGGGCCGAAGGCGACTTCTGCTCAGTATTGTTTAAGGTTCCAGAATGGTGTCTCGGGTGGTTTTTTGTCTACTGGACACCTGTTATTGCGGGCATCATGTTTGCAGTTTTTTTATGGAAAGGTAGAGCATTGTCAGGCTGGATTGCAGTACTGAGCATCCACATAATTGGACTTCTTTTTGCTATTATGCTAACGATCCAAGGTTTGTTGATTACTTCATGGGCTCTCTGGTAGGTACTGTCACCCCTGATGTTGGCCAGGAACTGGTAAAGCAGCCGCCCGCGACCGCTCAGCGGTCCTTGCTGACACGGCAAGAATCGCGCCGGGCGCGGCCATGGCTCTAACCTCAATACCGGTCTGGCGCACCTTGTTCCGAATCCGGTACTACCCTGTGGAAAATTTACCGCAGGGTGCCAGACATATCCAGCCATGGGTCGAGGCTTTCATGCTGGTAAATAGTGGGCTACGTACATCTTTTTTGACTCCAGGGCATTCCCATCGGCCATGCATCCGTACACGGCCGTGAAGATGCATAGGCGAGGCGTTCGGTCTTGAGCCTTGTCCAGACACGATTGTGGGATCAAAGAATTTCCTGAAGCGATTTAACGGGAGCCAGGCGTCGTCCAATCTGACCACGATCACGCGGCGCTTTGCCGTAACGCATCCCGATGGTCAAGGCCGGATTCAAAGCATCATCCGGCCCGACGGCAGCATGATCAGCTATGCCTATGCCTATGGAACCTATTCCCCCAATGGGCAGCAACCTGGCCTTTTCGAACCCGGCGCCGGCCAGGACTTCCGCA
>CAYVVK010001108.1:0-1676 GCA_964454855.1 uncultured Phaeodactylibacter sp.
CCCTGATGGTGACCGGCGGATTCCGCACCCGCTCCTTCGCCGAAGAGGCGCTGCGCAAGGGCGAACTGGATGTGGTGGGCATGGGCCGCCCGTTCCTCACCGAGCCGGAACAGGTGGGCGCCTTCCTGCATGGCGATCTGGAATCCTTCTCCCGATTTAGTGTACGGACCGGTATTTCCTCTCTGGAGGATACGGCGGAAGGCGGCTTCTACGCCAAACAGCTCATCCGCCTGGCGGAAGGCAAAGCGCCGGATCTGGAGATGAACCCGCTTTGGGCAGCGGCTTTCCTTCCGTTGCATGAGCTGAAAAAGGCCTTGGGCAAACGTTTTTTCGCATCATGAAAAAGATACTGATTACTGGTTCATCGGGCCTGTTAGGCCGGGAGTTGGTACGGCAACTGAAGAAAAGGGGCTATAAACCCCTTGGCATTGACCTGTTGCCGGCACCCACAACCCGGCAGATCGTTGATATACAGGATAAAGACGCTTTGGCCTCCTGCCTGGCCGGCTGCCAGGGTATTATTCACACCGCAGCCCTGCACGGCAGGCACACTGCTCTCGGTTACCTGCGCCGCCCCTTCATCGAAGCCAATGTCCTGGGCACGCTAAACCTGCTGGAACTGGCTGTAGTGCAGGGCGTTGAAAAATTCATCTATACCAGCACCACTTCCATATACGGAGCCGCTATGTATCATCCGGAGCAGGCTGTCTGGGTAGACGAAGCGTTGACGCCCATCCCCCGGGATATTTACGACATCACCAAGCAGGCGGCTGAGAACCTTTGCCTGGACTTCAGCAGAAAGGAGGGGCTGCGGGGCGCCATCCTCCGAATTTCCCGCTTTATGGAGGAGCCCCCCAATGTGCTGGCCAACCACCGGCTCTACCGGGGGCTGGATGTGGAGGACGGCGCCATGGGCCATATCCTCGCCCTGGAAGCTGAACTGGAGGGGTTTGAGACCTTCAACCTCGCTGCCGCCAAGCCTTTCCGGCGGGAGGACCTGGCAGATCTCAGGCAAGATCCACAAAAGGCCATCCTCCGCTATTTCCCGCAGGCGGCACAACAGTACGCCAGCCTGGGCTGGCAATTCCCCAACAGCATCGATAGGGTGTATGTCATTGAAAAGGCCGAGCGCCTTATAGGGTACCGGCCTAAGGGATCGCGCAATAATAAGTTACTCAGAATAGACGAAGTTATTTTGTGCGCTAACAAGGCAAAAAACGTAGGCATAGTGGAGCTACGGCGAGGCTTTTTAACGCCGTTAGCGTGCAAAAGAACGAGACTAAATGGGTAAGTTATTGTTGCGCAATCCCTAAGCACAATTTTGAAGACTTCGTCGTCAGCCATTTGAGAGAGGGGTGATTGAGCAGGCCTTTTAATAATATCGGCTGCATTACAAGAAATGAGATGTGTTTTTCGTTTACCATGGCGAAAACCTAATCAACTCAATCAACCATGCCCAATCCAAAAACAACGCTCTTCCTCCTCCTCTTCGCCGCAATGGCCATCCACGCTCCCGTACAGGCGCAGATCTTCAAAAAGCAGTCCGAAAAGCAGGAAGCCAAAGAAGAAAATAACGAAGGCTTTTTCTCCATTTTCCAGAAACAGGAAGTGGACGAAGAAGAGCAGAACCTCAAGGAAGCTCACCGGGAGGCCAGGGCCGACTGGCGCGCCGCCCG
>CAYVVK010001109.1:0-1672 GCA_964454855.1 uncultured Phaeodactylibacter sp.
CGGCGGCGGCATTGCCGGAGGAGGAGTTGTCGATGGGCACTCCATCCACGATGAACAGCGGTTTGTTGCTGCCGTTGATGGATTTGTTGCCCCGGATGCGGATGTTGGCGCCGGCGCCCGGCGCTCCGGAGGCCGTGGTGACGAATACCCCGGCGGCCTTGGCGCTCAGGGCGCTGACGAGGTTGCCCTCGTTGGCGTTCTCGATCTCCTGGCTGCTGATCTCTTCTACCGAATAGCCCAGGCTTCGCCGGTTGGCTTCTATGCCTACTGCCGTGACGACCACCTCGTTCAGCTGAGTGGCCATCTCGTTCAGCCACACATTGATGGCCTCTCTGTCATCGATCTTCACTTCTTTGGGTTCGTAGCCAATGTAGCTGAAGATCAGGGTGTTGAACTCTTCCGGCACCCGGAGGGAATACTTGCCGTCAATATCGGTCACCGTTCCCAGGGATTCTCTGCCTTTCACAACCACGGTGACCCCGGCCAGCTGTTCTCCGGTGCGGAAGTCCGAGACTACCCCGCTGACCAGGCGGTCCTGCAGGACGGGCAGAGGGTGGGGCCGCTGTATAAGCTGTCGTTTTTTTCCCTTCACAAGCTGGCCACGCTTTTTGCCCTTTTTGATGACAAAATTCCGGCTGTCGATCTGCTGGTACTGGAGTTGGGCGGCCGGCAGTATCTGGCCCAGCAGCCATTTGGTGTCTTTTTGGAAGTCGACGTTCGCCGGTACCATGACCTCCTCTACGAGAGCCGGTTCATACAGGAAGAATACGCCTTTTGCAGCCGCCATTTCATCGAGTAGAAGGGCGAGGCTTTGTTTTCCGTGCGGTTTACGGCCCTGTTCCCCCGGCTCTCTCTGCGCCAGTGTTTGTGAAGCGGCGGAAAAGCAAGCTGTTACCAGTATAGTGAGTGCGAAGGCTCGGATCTTGGATGTGAGTGTAAAATATACGGACATGGGCCTGAGTTTTTTGTTGGTTTAAAGCCGAAATTATTTTCCTTCTATCTCCAGCGTTTTCTTTTCCTGCTCTATCTCTACATCGAGCAGGGTTTCCAGTGCAAGGAGCAGTACCGGCAGGCGGCTGGTGGAGACCTGCCCGGATACCTTTCGCTTCAGCAATTGTTCGTCCTCCACCTGGTAGCCCAGGCCGAATTCATCCTCAATACGCTGCAGCACTTCGGAGAACGGGGTATTGTCGAACACCCAGCGGTGGTTCTTCCAGCTCGACTGCTGGGCGGCCATGCCGGCGGTGATGCGGAAGGCTTGCTCTTCCCGGTCAAACCGAGCCACCTCGCCGGGCCGGAGCAGGGCCGTAGCGCCGGTTCGGTTTTCTGTGAGCCGTACGCTGCCTTCCAGCAGGCTGATCACCGGTTTTTGATGGCGGGCGAAGACATTAAAGCGGGTGCCCAGCACCTCGGTTTCCACTTTTCCTGATACGACGACGAAGGATTCCTTTCCCTTCAGCTGCTGCACCTCGAAGAAAGCTTCGCCCTGCAGTTCCACCCGCCGGGTTTGGCCGGGGCCCCAGCGCTCGGGGTACCGCAGTTCCGAATTGGCGTTCAGGCTTACAGTTGAGCCGTCGGGTAGCGTAAGGGTGCGCAGTTCCCCAAAGCCTGTAGCAGCGGTGAGCCAGGCCGGTTCTGCCGGCCGGTTGAACAGCCACCAGCCGGCTGCCAG
>CAYVVK010001110.1:0-1669 GCA_964454855.1 uncultured Phaeodactylibacter sp.
GAAAGCGCCGAGGGCCTTGTGTACCTCCGGTACGATGGCCGCCAGCATGAAATCCACCACCGTCACGAAGGTGGCGATGATGATGATGAAGGAGGTGATGCGCACCTGTTTGGGGATCACCTTACGGAAACTCGAGACCAGCAGGCTGGAAAAGACCAGCACGAACATGGTCGCCAGTCCCATCGCCAGGCTGTTGATGGCGGTATTCGTCACAGCCAGCACCGGGCACATGCCCAGTACGGCCACAAAGACGGGATTTTCCCGCCATACGCCTTTCAGGAATTCCTCGGCTGTACGTCCGTTGTCTGTCGGTTTATTCATTGCACTCGCTTCTTACCAATATATTCAGCAATATGGGGCCGCCACTCTTCCAGGCCCTTTTCCACCAGGCGCCCCACCGCCTTGGAGGAAATGGTGGCTCCCGTGATGGCCTCGATCTGATTGGGCTTCTCTTTTTCTCCCTTCGGCACTACCCTGATCTGCGGCTCCACCTCCAGGGCTTCAAAATTGGCTTTGAATTCGGGGTCTTTCATGATCTTATCGCCCAGGCCGGGCGTCTCTTTGCTCTCCAGGATCTCCAGGCCGATGACCTCCTCCTCTTCGGGATCGTAGCCAAAGAGGGCGACGATAAGGTCCTGATAGCCCGGCTCCTCACTGGAAATAGCGAAGCCGACAAGCCCCCCCTGTTCATTGTAGCCGGCGTAGATCTGCCGGGGGGCATCGCCGGGAGGCGCCTCTTCCTTTTCTTCGCCGATCTCCACCAATTGCCCGTCGCGTAGTTCCAGGGTTTCAAAACGCGTGACGCCAGGCAGCACCTGGAAGATGGCTTCCTGCAGGGCTTCCATCCGGTTCTGCTCGATGATCGGCCGGGTGTAGAGGAAGGCGCTTACCAGTATCAAACCGGAAAAGAAGCCGGCAATACCCAAGGTGGCAATGAGCCGGAAGGAGCTGGGCTCCGAAGGTGGTGGCGGCCTTTTTTCTGCTTGTTCTGCAGTCATAAACTTACGGTTTTGGCACGTTTGAACGTTTCGACGTTCGAACGTTATTTATATCCAAACACTCTCGTTCTCACAAAGCGGTTGATCAAAGGCGTTGCCGCATTCATCAGCAAAATGGCGTACATGACGCCCTCCGGCAGGCCGCCCCACACGCGGATGAGGACCACCAGCAGGCCAATGCCGATGCCGTAGATCCAGATGCCTTTGGGCGTGAGCGGAGAACTGACCGGGTCGGTGGCCATATAAACAGTGCCCAGCAGCAGGCCTCCAGCCAGCACCATAAAGCCCGGCGAGGCGTATTGCTGAGGGTTGATCCCGTACAGGATGGCCGAAAACAGCGCTACCGTCAGTAGTATAGAGGCGGGGATGCGCCAGTTGATGATCCGGCGGTAGGCCAGATAGGCGCCGGCCAGCAGCAATAATAGGCCGCAGGTCTCCCCCAGGGAGCCGCTGATGTTGCCCAGCAGCAGGTCCATCAGTTCTGCCGGCTCCTGCTTGAACTTCATTTCCGCCAGGGGTGTGGCCGTACTCATTGCATCGATGGGGTCTCCCTGATAGAAGGGCGGCGCCAGGTTGGTGCCCCGTAGCCCGAAAAAGCGGCCGTCGGGCGGCTCCCATCTGGTAATGGCCGCAGGGAAGGCCGCCTGCAAAAAAGCGCGGCCCACCAGGGC
>CAYVVK010001111.1:0-1668 GCA_964454855.1 uncultured Phaeodactylibacter sp.
ATGTATCAGGGCCGCCATTCTGCCTGTCTCATCCCAGAGGCTGATCCGGGCGCCTGCCGTTTTGGGGAGGCGGAAGGAAAAAAGAAAGGTATCGGCAGAGGGGTTGGGCGCGATTCTGAATTCTAAGGCCGGGCCAGGGGCCGGGTTGGTTGCATTCACCACTTCCCAGGGCCCGAATATGATGCTGTTGGGGGCCAGCAGGCCGCCGGTGTGGATAAAGGTGCTCTCCAGGCTGCCGTCCGGGAGGAAACGCTTAACCAGGTTGGCCTGCCAGTCGCCAAGGTATGCCCCGGACTGCCCATCGTAGCGCTTGATGGCTGTATTTCCGATACCAGTTACGATGAGGCTGCCGTCCTGGGGATGAAAGAATAGGTCCTGCGGGTTGATGAGGCCGCCGGAACCGGGCGCTACAAAATCGCCGAGGAATTCGCCGGCCGGGCTGTACCGCTTAATGGAATGGGTATTGCGGCTGCTGATGTAAATGTCCGGTGCATCCTGTGCGAAGGTACTTGCGGAAAACAGTACCGACAAGGCAAAGAAAAACAGTTGGGTGATGGTTGGTTGTGAATACTTGATCATTTTAGTTCTGTTGTCGGGATGATTATTGGATGGCGTCAAAATAAGGCGATTGATTTACCGGCGCTGGCAAAAGCGGTTACATACAGCTATATGTTACTGGCCGCATTGTGAACCAAAGGCCAATTTTTATAAACAAAAAGCCCAGGAAGGGGCAGAGTCCCCGAAAATGCCTAAAATTGTGGCGCGAGCACTTTAACCGAATCCATGAAGAACCACATTCGCATACCTGCCATACTCGTCCTTCTCGCTGCCAGCGCATGGCTGGCCTATGATATGGCAGCGCGCAACCAGAGCCAGCTGCTTTGGGGCTATCGCCCACTTTTTCTTTTCCTTTTTGCCTGGGGCGCTCTGGTGCTTCTGCTGGAAAAGAAGTTCTCCAGTTCATCGAGGCGCCTGCGGTGGCTGGGGTTGTCTACATTCAGCGGTGTGTTGCTGGGCATTGGCTTTCCGGATATTCTGCCCCTGCCCATCCTGATGTTCGCCGGTTTTGTGCCTCTGTTGATCGTAGAGCGGGAGATTGTTGAAGAGCGTGGCGGCACATCTACCTGGGAGTTGTTCAAGTTTGTTTACCACGGTTTTCTGGTTTGGAACATCATTGCCACCTACTGGGTGGCCAATACGGCCTTTGCCGCCGGTATTTTCGCCATCTGGGTGAACGCCCTGCTGATGAGCATTCCCTTTCTGCTCTTTCATCATACCCGGCAGGCCATGCCCCGGCTGGGGTATGTCAGCCTGGCGGCCTACTGGATCGTTTTCGAATACCTGCACATGCAATGGGAACTCACCTGGCCCTGGCTGACCCTGGGCAACGGCCTGGCGGAATTCCCTTCCTGGGTGCAATGGTATGAGTACACCGGCGCCTTCGGCGGTTCCCTCTGGATATTGCTGGGCAATATTCTGGCGCTGCGCCTTTGGGATGCCTATCGGGAGAAAGGCAAAAAGGCCATCGCACCTGCCCTACGCTTTACCGCATTGCTGCTGCTGCCCGTGGCCGCATCGCTGATCTGGTATTTCAGTTATGAAAGTAGAGGCGAAGCCCGGGAAGTGGTGGTGCTGCAACCCAATTATGAGCCGCACTACGAGAAATTT
>CAYVVK010001112.1:0-1643 GCA_964454855.1 uncultured Phaeodactylibacter sp.
GCCGGAAGCAAAGCAGCAGCTTCTTCATCGGAGGCCAAGTTGGTTAAGAATAAGCCCTAGCTCTAACGCTTGAGGTATTCGGAGTAGAAGTGGCCTTTTCGGTACTCCAGCAGGACGAGCCGCACGGTCTCCGTCAGGTTCCTGGGCAGGTCATCCAGGAAGAACCACTCTGTTTCCTTAAACTTATGCGTTTCTTTGGCCTTGAGCTTTCCCTCCCAGCGGTAGGCCTTGAAGTACATGACCATACGGTGTTCGTTGCCGATGACCTTGTGCAGCACATGCACGAGCTGCAGGTCCTTTTCTTTTAGGGTGATGCCGGCCTCTTCAAAACTTTCCCGGATGAGGGCCTGCCGGGCGAACTCCCGGGAGTCCACATTACCGCCCACCAGCGTATAATTCCCTCCGTTAGGCTTGGTTTGTTTCAGCAGGAGGATCTGTCCTTTATGGTAAAGAATGAGCCGTGCTTTTAGTGATACTGCTGGCTTCGCCATACGAATGTAGTTTAATTCTTTTTTTTTTGCCCCTTCGTTAGTATTATTGCATATTGGTTTTTGGATGCCCTCTACCAAAAACACCCAATCAGACAGCCATGTGCCGGTTTTCGGCAGAGACAGGCGCCCTTCTTTAAAGGGGCAAAAATTACAGCTATTTATTTTAGTTTCGAACTGCCTGATGCCGCAATCTGTTCAAAATCCCGGAAACTACGTTAAAGATTTGAAGTTAGCTTAACACGACACAAAGGGCGAATTTATAATTTTGCCTTGCAATAAGAGAAAGGGGAAAGCAATTCTGTTTCGAAACCCACTTTCTTTTAAGCAAAACCAGCTAGCATTTATGCGATACGAAAACGTACTGGCAACTATCGGCAATACTCCGCTTATTGCGCTGAGCCGCATTTGCAAAGACATCCCCGCCACGGTCTACGGTAAGGTGGAAGCCTTCAACCCCGGACAGTCGGCGAAAGACCGCATTGCCCTTTTCATGGTGGAACAAGCCGAAAAAGAAGGCCGCCTGAAACCCGGAGACACCATCATTGAGGCCACCTCCGGAAATACCGGCTATAGCCTGGCTATGGTCTGCAGCCTTAAAGGATATCACTGTGTGCTGACCGTCTCCAGCAAGGCTTCTCAGGAAAAGCTGGCGCTGTTGCGTGCCATGGGGGCTGAAGTGGTCGTCTGCCCGGCAGATGCCGAACCGGAAGATCCCCGCTCCTATTATTCCCGGGCGGAGCAGCTGGCGCGTGACATTCCCAACTCCTTTTACCTGGGGCAGAACTACAACCTCGATAATTCCGGCGCCCACTACCAAACTACGGGCCCTGAGATATGGCGGCAAACGGAGGGCAAGGTCACCCATTACATCTGCTGTGCCGGTACAGGAGGTACGCTCTCAGGAACGGCCCGCTATCTCAAGGAACAGAATCCGGAAATCAAGATCATCGGCGTGGATGCCTATGGCTCGGTGCTCAGAAAATACTGGGAAACCGGCCTGTTTGATAAAAATGAGATCTACCCTTACAAGATCGAAGGGCTGGGCAAGACCATCATTCCCGGGAACGTGGATTTCGGCCTGATCGATGAGTTCATCAAAGTGACGGACCGCAGCAGCGCCCACCGCGCCCGCCAGCTGGCGCGTACGGAAGG
>CAYVVK010001113.1:0-1628 GCA_964454855.1 uncultured Phaeodactylibacter sp.
AGGCCTCCGTTTTGGGTTTGAAGTTATACACGGCCCTACCGGCCAGGCCCTTCACAGCAAAACCGCGGTTGGCCGTGGCAAAAGTGTACAGCAGCCCATTGTCTTTGAAGGTCATCCTGGCCTGGCCCAGCTCTCCCGGCCCGGGCCCCGGCCTGCCGATAATGCGCTGCAGGTTCATCTGCTCATCACTTAGGATGACCCTGCCGCCCTCATCATCAGAGATGACATAGCTGTCCTCCTCAGAGAGGATGGAGAAGACGTGGTTGAAATAAAGCGGCTTGCCCGCCCGATGGACGGAATCTGCCGCGCTTTGAGGCAGCAGGGCGCGCTCGGGGATACTCTCCGCTTCGTGCTCCCAACTGCTGTAGTGGGTGATGTGGGTGTCGCCCATTTTTTCCCGGGAGAAATTTTCCAGATAGCCCCCGGCCATGGGGGCGTCCGCCTTGCAGGCGGAAAGGGCGAAAGGAAGTAAAAGCAGCAAGCTCTTTATTTTCATTGTTCATCTATTTATTTAGCAATTCTTCAAAGATACGCACCGGCACCCACATCACCACCGGGTTATCTTCTGCAGACAGGCCTTGCGCCAGGCGGTTGAGGTTGTCGTGGCGCTCTTTTACCTCAGGATGGCGCTCCAGGTAGGCCAGCAATTCGAACGGATAGGCGAAAAAGGCGGCTTCCCCTTCCTCATTGATCATTACGGGCTGGTAGGTGATCAAATATTCATTGGCGAAAGGGAAATCGGGCTTGACGCATATCGCCTGCCCGGTTTTTCGGTTGAGCAATACCCAGTAAAAACCACGGTCGAAGCGGTACTGGGCAAAGCCGAGGTCTCCCCAGGATAAAAACTTATCCAGCGTTGTGATGTATTTCTGGCTGCCCCGCAGGGAGAGGAATTGTTCCAATTCCAGCTCCGCCGCATCTTCCTGGAAACTACCCCGCCGGAAGGCCAGTTCAAAAGCGAGATCAATGGAATTCTCGTCAATTTGATAGATGGATGTGCCAACGGGTGGCGTGTAATAAAGGGTGCTCGTTTTCGGGTCCTGGGAAAACCGCTGGCCCTGAATGCCAATGTCTTTCATATAGGGCTGAATGGGCACACCCTGATCCACCAATTCGCCCTCCTGCGGCCGGTATAGTGCTAAGTTGTTATTACCTATGAGTTCGGAAGGCGAGTTATCGGAATCAAAGGCATAGGTGTGCTTGCCGACTTTAAAAAACTTGGAAAAGGAATACCCGAGGGGCTTCCGGGTAAATTCCGCTTGGGGGTAAGTAGCGGCCCAGATGGATTGATCCCAGACGTCCAGTAGTTCCAGGCTTTTCCCATCTGTCCAGAAATCCACCAGGCCCCGGAAGCCGGTAGGCCCCTCCTGCAGGAGGGGAATGGCGGTTTCCAGTTGTCCATCCGCGCCGAAAACCTGTATGGAAACATCGGCCGTGCTCCCCGGCAGGCGGTTAAATATCCAGTATTTGCCTTTTTTGAAAAAGATCGAATTGAGCTGTTCGGGCAGTAAGGCGGAAGCGCCCGCGGTACTGCCGAGTTTGACGAACCGGCATTCGCCGAGATGCGGTTCGAGGGAAAACAGCTCTACGCTCGTATTATCCACGGTGATGGACGATGTCGAAGCTTC
>CAYVVK010001114.1:0-1627 GCA_964454855.1 uncultured Phaeodactylibacter sp.
CGATGGCTTCCAGCAGGCGGTTGCCCTCGCTGCGCATGTGGGTGATGTACATGCCGCCGTATTTGCTGGCCACCTTGCTCAATTCAATAAGCTCTTCGGTATCGGCATAAAAGGCCGGCGCGTAGATCAGGGAGGAGCCGATGCCCAGGGCGCCTTCTTCCATGGCCTGCTGCGCCAGTGCCTTCATGCGTTCGAGTTCTTCGTCCTCAGGCCGCCGGTCCTCATAACCGATCTCGTGGATGCGCAGGGTGGTAGCGCCCACGAAGGAAGCCACATTGGGCGCCACGCCTCTGTTCTCCAGGTGCTGCAGATATTCGCCCAGCGTCGTCCATTCTATGTCGTATTTGATGTCCGCCTGCTCCTTCACCATCTCCACCTTCATGGTATCGGTCAGCGGCCCCATCGACCAGCCTTCGCCCATGACTTCCAGGGTGACCCCCTGCTTGATGTCGCTGAGGCCGCGGCCGTCTTCCAGCAGGCTTTCCGTGGCCCAGCTCAGCATATTGATGAAGCCGGGGCTTAGGGCGAGGCCTTCGGCGTCGAGTTCTTCTTTGGCGCTGGCCTTGCCGAGATCCCCCATAGCGGCGATGGTATCGGCATTGATGGCGATGTCGCCTTGTACCGGGGCTTCGCCGGAGCCATCGTAGATGGTGGCGTTGCGGATGATGAGATCGTACTCCTGCGAGGTTTCACTGCAGCCGAAGAGGAGGATGGCGAGGAGAAGGAGGATCGGGTTTTTCATGAATGTTGGTTTGTGTTTTGATTGGCAGGTAAATATAACTCAAGTTGCGGATTATCCACTGTGCATGGAGTTATAGCCGAACCCTGGAGCCTGTAATAGATAGGAAGTTTATGCTGGCCCGTTGGCCCGTACCGCGCTATCATATAAAACACGGGGCGTTGCCCCGCAGGGGCAGCATACTCTTCTTATTTCCCGCGCTCTAAACCATTGCCTCCCGCTTGCCAAATCTGGCATCTGATATCTGGCATCTGACTTCCGGCCTACCCACCATAAAACTGCTCCCCACTCTCCGCCATGCGCTGCAGCGTCTCCGCCGGCTTAAAGCGCGGGCCGTATTTTTCCTGCAGCTGCCGCATGGTACCCACAATGCCGGCAATACCCCAGGTATCCATAGCGCGGAAGGGGCCGCCGGTAAAGGGCGGAAAGCCGATGCCGAAGACGGCGCCGAGGTCGCCGTCGGTAACATTGGCGATGATGCCTTCTTCCAGGCAGAACACGGCCTCGTTCAGCATGAGCAGGAGAGCTCGGTTCTGTATTTCCTCGCGGGGCAGGGACTGCTTGCCGTCGCCATTGAAGAACTGGTAGGCGGTGGGGTCGATCTCCTGCCGTTTGCCCTTATCGCTGTATTTGTAGAAGCCTTTTTTATTCTTTTTGCCCAGCCGGCCGGCCTCTTTCATTTTAACGACGGCGTCAATGATCTCAAAGCCTTCCCTGTCGGCCACGATCTTGCGGGAGGTGTCTGTCACATGGGCGGCGATGTCCAGGCCCACCTGGTCGAGCAGGGTGATGGGGCCCACGGGGAAGCCCTTTTTGTGCAGCGCCTTGTCGATCTCCTCCAGGGCTATGCCTTCATCGGCCATGGCCAGGGCCTCATTGATGTAGGGC
>CAYVVK010001115.1:0-1625 GCA_964454855.1 uncultured Phaeodactylibacter sp.
GTGGGCAGTGGGCAGTGGGCAGTGGGCAGTGGGCAGTAGGCAGTGGGCAGTAGGCAGTGGGCAGTGGGCAGTGGGCAGTTCCCCTATCCTTTTCCTTCCCATAAAACAGTGCAGCTGCTGCCTGATCATCTCAGCAGGGGCTGGATAGAACAGCTTTGCCAAAATCTTGTTATCTTCGCAAAGCGCGAAATTCATAGCCTTTGGGTAAAACCTTCTACATATCAGGCCTGCTCTTTCTCCTGCTGTGCCCGGCATGGCTGGCCTACTTCTTTTTCACCTGGCAGAAACACGAGGCCAGGGAAGAGGCCAAACGCCTGTTGCTGGCCGGCATGGATGCCGCCGAGCTTGTGACGATACAGCTTTCCAAGGCCGAGGCCGAGAGCCTGCTGCACTGGGAAGAGGAGCATGAATTCGAGTACCAGGGGCAGATGTATGACGTAGTGGACATCACGGAAGCCGGCGACAGCATCCGCTATCTCTGCTACTGGGACCGCCCGGAAAGCCGGTTGCACCAGCAACTGGAAAACCTGCTGAAAAGGCCCGCAAATGACGATCCAGTCCACACCAAGAATACGGAACGCCTGCTGCAGTTCTTCCAATCTCTTTTCTGTGTGGAGCAATCTCCATGGGACTCGCCCGTGTGGAGAAAAGGAAAGCGCCGTTTCGCTTTCCACTGCCCTGATGGGCTGCTCTTCCCTGCTCCCCTTGTCCCTCCTCCTGACCTTTAGGCGCCTTGCCGAAGGAGCCCTGGTATTAAGTAGGCGGACAGAACAATATGACCCAGGCGGGTTTCGCCATGCTCAACAATCTTCTCGAAACGCCTGAGAATAAAGCGTTTCAGACTCTACTGCCGAAGCAGTATAGGTGAAATAAAACTGTCCACCTACTCATCCCCTCCTTCGGTATCCGCTTTCCCTACCCATCACTTCTTCCAGTGAAGGGAGACTTTAATATTCATGAACCTGCCATAGATAGGGCTGTCGGTATTCAGCTGGAGCTGATACAGCCTACTGGCTATGGTGGGGCCTATTGATGCCCACACTCTAATTGAATGAAATAATGATGAATAGAATTTTCATACTGCTGTCCATACTGTTTTGCTATTATTCAGGCACAGCCCAAATCCTTACCATTAAGGGTGAGCAAAGCCGGGAGCCACTGGAGTTTGCCACCATTTACAGCGAGGAAAAAGAGGCCTTTGCCACCACTAATGCCCACGGCCAGGCTGACATATCGGGCTTTTCCGGCGCCGAAAAGATCGAAATACGGCTCATCGGTTATGAAACCCGCAGGCTGAGTTTTGCCGCTCTTGAACAGGCGGGTTTCGAATTATTTCTCAGCCCTACCAATATTTCGCTAAACCAGGTAGTCGTTTCCGCCACCCGCTGGGAACAGCCGCGGCGGCAGACGCCGGCTCATGTCGCCACCATCTCCTCCCGGGAAGTGGCCATGCAGAACCCGCAAACGGCGGCCGACCTGTTGGAAAGTTCCGGCCAGGTATTCATTCAGAAGAGCCAGCAGGGCGGTGGCAGCCCCATGATCCGGGGTTTCGCCACCAACCGCCTGCTGATCGCCGTAGACGGGGTGCGCATGAACACCGCCATCTTCCGCAGCGGCAACCTGCA
>CAYVVK010001116.1:0-1171 GCA_964454855.1 uncultured Phaeodactylibacter sp.
GTTCCTCCGCCGGCGTGATCGCCGCCTATGCCGCCAAACGAATGGGCAAAAGCGTGATACTCGTCTCTCCCGACAAACACCTGGGCGGGCTGAGCTCCGGCGGCCTGGGCGCTACCGATATAGGCAACAAATACGCCGTCACCGGGCTGTCGCGCGACTTCTACCGGCGGCTGGGCAAGGAATATGGTGAGCTGGAAGCCTGGACTTTCGAACCCCATAAAGCAGAAAAGGTATTTCAGGATCTCATCAAAGAAGCGGAGGTGGAAGTGCTGTACGATTACCGCCTGAAAAGCCTGGAAAAAGAAGGAACGGAGATACAGGCGGTAAGGGTGGAAAACGGCAGCAATCCCGCTCCGGAAACGGATAAAACGATCCGGGCCGCCCAGTTTATAGACGCTACCTATGTGGGCGGCCTGATGGCAGCCGCAGGAGTATCCTACACGATAGGCAGAGAATCGAACGACACCTATGGCGAAACGCTCAATGGCGTCCAGATACAGGACGGAAACCAGTTTCCGCCCAATGGCAAGGAGCCCTTTCTCATCGACCCCTACCGCATCCCCGGCGATTCCACCAGTGGCCTGTGCTGGGGGATCAACCCGGAACCGCCGCCGCCGCAGGGCAGCGGTGACGATAAGGTGCAGGCTTACAACTACCGCCTCTGCCTGACGCAGGATAGCAGCAACAGGGTGCCCCTCACCCGCCCAGAAAATTACGACTCCACTCAATTTGAATTGCTCCGCCGCCTCATACAAAAACGCCATGAGCGCGGATGGCAGCAAAAGCTGGAGTGGTTCTACCTGCGCATCATCGAGATGCCCAACGGAAAGACGGATATGAACAACAAAGGGCCTATGTCCACCGACTATATCGGGATGAACTACGACTATCCCGAAGCCGGCTACGAAGAACGCAAACGGATCGAAAAGGCGCACGAGCATTACATCAGAAGCTTTCTCTACTTTCTCAGCCACGACCCGCGCCTGCCGGAAGACATCCGCCGGCAGATGAGCGCCTGGGGCTGGGCAAAGGACGAATTCGTGGACAACAACTACTTCCCCTACAAGCTCTACATCCGCGAGGCCCGCCGCATGATCGGCGAGTACGTCATGACGGAACACCACTGCCGGGGCGATAAAACCGTGGAAGATGGCATCGGCATGGCAGCCTA
>CAYVVK010001116.1:1181-1606 GCA_964454855.1 uncultured Phaeodactylibacter sp.
TGCAGCGACCGGCCGATCTGTATCTGGAAGGCTCCGATCAGCATCGCGTGGCAGCCTACAATATGGACTCCCACAACTGCCAGCGGGTAGTGGTATACCGCGACGGCCAGGCCATGGTGCAGAACGAAGGGGATGTGCAGGTGGGCGGCTTTCCCCCCTATCCCATCTCCTACCGATCCCTCACACCGAAACGCGAAGAGTGCACTAACCTTCTGGTGCCCATCTGCCTGTCGGCTTCCCACATCGCCTACGGCTCTATCCGCATGGAGCCGGTTTTTATGGTGCTGGGCCAATCGGCCGCCATGGCGGCGGCCATGGCCATCGATGGTTGCACTGCTGTGCAAGAGATCGATGTGCCGGCCCTGCAGGAGCGGCTGGTAAAAGGCCCGCTGCTGGACGGCAGCCCGCCCGACATCCTGGCGGAT
>CAYVVK010001117.1:0-1603 GCA_964454855.1 uncultured Phaeodactylibacter sp.
GGGGCGAAGGCCCTGGTTTTTCAGTTCGTAAGCTGTGGTGAGGCCGCTCAGGCCGGCACCGATAATAATGACATTTTCCATGAGGCAAAAGGTATAATAAAAAAGCCAGAAGGCAAATAATAAGATGCCAGATAGGAGATGCCAGAAGTCAGATCCTGATAGATCGCCGAATCAGGGTATTTGCCGGATGACCAGCCGCAGCAGCAACACCCAGGGAAAGCCATGCAGCACGAAGTCGAACCAGTCGATAAAACCCATGCCCACTGCGCCGCCGCGGATCCACTTGATCTTGCCCCAGATGTGCGGTTCGGGAAAGTAAGGCGCCAGGCCAAGGGTCAGGCAGAGGACGATCACTACGCGCCAGTCGTTGAGGTACTTCATTTTTCGTTTTGTTGGTGGATGGAAAGTTATTACAAAATGGGGAAAGGGCGCTGTTCGCAATTCGCTTTTGGCTATTCGCTGTTCGCTTCCGGAGTACCAGCGAAGGGGGGAATAGCGAATTGCGAACAGCCGACAGCCAAAAGCTACTGAGCTTATCCGGCAGGCTTCTTCACCGGAGCGGGCACCTCCCCCAGCGCCTGATCCATGAAGGCCTGCAGCCGATGCATCTCCTCCCGGCCCAGCCGCTCGCCCGCCTTGGCGGAAAAATAGAGGAAAATCGCCAGGCCGGCCGCCACGGGCAGCCCCCAGAGGGCAGGCGCCGACATGCCCAGGCTCAGCTGCGAAAAGCCGGTGATGGCAATGAACAGGCTGATGGCGCCGATGGCCGAGTACAGGAAAACGAACAGCAGCCATACCGAGGGGTTGGGCCCGTACAGGCCGCGGATGAGCGCCCCTTCCCCTTCTTCCGCCGCTTCGACCTCCAGGCTGAGCTGCGGCGACCAGAAGTGCTGCTCCTCCTGCGGGATCTTGAGCACCACGTGGTGGTCCACCACCAGGCCTTTAATGGGAGCGCCGTCCTCCTTCAGGGCGGCGCGCAGGCGCTCCAGAGCCAGCTCGGGGCTCAGCGCGATCTCTTTCCGAAAACGAGGGCGTATCTCTATGGCGGTCATGCTAATGTTTTCTGTTCGCGAGGGAAAAATTACCAATTTTTGGAAGAAATTTTCCCTTACACCCCGATTTTCTTCTCTGCCCGATTAAACCCTGGGCTTGCCGGAGCATCGAATGGAGCAGACAAAACAATTTATTCACTTTTAAAACGGATGTAAAGCCATGAAAACGATCTGCATGAAATCCATTGCTCTTTTCTTCCTCGCCGCCGTATTTTCCATCGGCACGGCCTTTACCCCCGCCCCGGAGAACAGCCAGGAAACCTCACAGCTGAACCCCCGCTGGGAGAAGCTCGGCCAGCGAAAAGTAGACCGCAAGGTAGACCGCGATGAGATCTTCGTTACCGCCCGCGAGGGCCGCTTCAGCAAAGTGAAACTCCGGGTGGAACGCTCCCGCATCAACATGCACCGCATGGCCATCCACTTCCGCAATGGCGATGTGCAGGACGTGCGCCTGCGCGAAGAGATCCCCGCCGGCGGAGAAACCCGCGTGATCGACATCAAAGGCGGGCGCCGCATCATCACTAAAGTCGTCTTCTGGTACGACACCAAAG
>CAYVVK010001118.1:0-1598 GCA_964454855.1 uncultured Phaeodactylibacter sp.
GGCATCCGCAGGCTCGCTGGTGCTGGTGCCCAAAATGGAGCCCCACAATGTGCGCAATATCGGCGACAGCAAGGTGAAAGTGCTGGGCTTCTTCGGCGGCGCCAACAACATCACCGCCACCTTCGACCACGCCTGGTGGCCCCTGAACGCCCGCCGGCTGAATACGGCGGATATGCCGGGATGAAACAGTTGGCCCATACGGATTTCGCTGCGCTCAACAGTTGGCAGTGAGCAGTCTTCACCCGCCGAAGCCCGTATGGGCGAACCTGTCTACCAGGCGATAGCCAGGTAGAGGAGGAGGGCAGTTGCCAGTAGGCACACCCGGCTAGCCCCGGGCCAGAGAAGCCCCGCACTAAAAAAGTGCCGGGGCTTACTCATTATCTCTGCCGGTTGCAGGAGTTGAATAGACGCTGAGGCCCTTTCTGTTTATCTTTTATTTGAGGTAATTAGACTTGACAAGTTTATCAGCGGAAGGGCTTTTGGGCAACTTGTCAAGTCTATAGTATTTACTTACCAAAAAAAAGCCATGTGATGAACGTACAGATCAAAGAATACCAGCCTTCCGCCGCCCTGCGGCCCTATGTGGAACTCTTCTGGGAAGGGCAGTTCAACATAAAAAAACAGCCCCTCAGCGTACACAAAGTGGTTCCCAACGGCTATCTGGAGACCATCATCCACTTAACCGATATGCACTGCGAGCTGCCGGACGAGGGAGCCTACCGGCCTTCTCCCGAACGCCTGCTGGTCGGGCTCCATACCCAGCCCTATGAGGTGCACTTCCGCAGCCTGGTCCGGGTTTTCGGCATCCGCTTCAAGCCGGAAGGGCTCTTTGCTGTTTTCGGCAGCCCGGCGGCTGAGGTCATGGAAAACTATACCAGCATGGAAAACTTAATGGGGAAAGACTTTCGGGAGTACAGCAACCGGCTGAGAGAAGAAAAAGATACCGAAAGCCGCCTGGCCCTCACGGAACAGTACCTGTGGAAGAAGCGCATACGCAGAGGCACCAATACTTATTACCTCAACCATGCCGCAGAGATCATACGCCGGCGCAGGGGCCAGGTTTCGGTAGAAGAGCTGGCAACGGAAGTATTTATCAGCAAACGGCAGCTGGAACGGGAATTCAAACAAATGATCGGAATCACCCCCAAGCAGTACATCCGCCTGGCCCGCCTGAATGCCGTCAACCGGCTTCTGGAAAACCACAGGGAACTAAACCTCACCAGCATTGCTCACGAAAGCGGCTACGCCGACCAGGCGCACTTCATCCGCGATTTTAAACATTTTATTGGAGAAAAACCCAGCGATTTTCTGAAGGAAAGGGAGCAGTTTATCGTCAATCCGAATACGGCCAGGCCCGTCGGAAAAAAGGACGGGAGAAGGGGTTTTGAATCTTGATTTTTGATTCTTGATTTGCCCAAAGCCCTGCCCACTGCCCACTGCCCACTGCATACTGCCCACTGCATACTGCCCACTGCATACTGCCCACTGCCCACTGCTAACTGCCTACCGGTGCCGCCTCCGCTTATTATTCTTATAATCCCGGAAGATGAACTCGCCCAGGCCCTGCAGGCTGCTGTAGAAAGCTTTGCCGTTATTCG
>CAYVVK010001119.1:0-1598 GCA_964454855.1 uncultured Phaeodactylibacter sp.
AGGTTTTCGATGGCCGGGCCGGGGAGCTTTCCGGCGGCGCCTTCTTTCAGGGATGGCGCCAGCCCGATGATGCCATTGAGGGGAGTGCGCAGCTCGTGGGAAGAATTGGCCAGGAACTGATCCTTGAGGCGGTCCAGCTGGCGCAGCCGGTGAGAGGCCCGCCGCTCGCGGGCCAGTGCAAGCCGCTGCTGGCGGGTGCGCAGGCGTATGAATATCATCAGTAAGGCGGTGAGGCCCAGCGCATAGATCAGAAAGGCCCACCAGCTGAGGTACCAGGCAGGACGGACGCGGAAGGAGAGTGCCGCAGCTTCTTTCCGCCATTCTCCACTTTCGTTGGCCGCTTTCACTTCGAAGGTATAGGTGCGTGAAAACAGAAAGGCCGGCAGGTTGGTATAGCGCGCACCGGCCTCTGCTCTGGGGGGCTGCCATTCCTCTTCGTACCCCAGCAGGCGGGTACGAAAGCGAACCGCCTCTTCATCGACGAAACTCAGGCCGGCGTAGGAGACGGTGAACAGATTTTTGCCCCATCCCTCTTCCGCATACTGAAAATCCGTGATGTAGGCCGGAGGAGGAGGCAACTGAGGCTTGGGAACCTGCGGCCGATAGAGCGACAGCCCCCGGGTATTGCCGAAATACACCGTGCCCCCGGGGCCGATGGCGATTGAATTGTGAAAGGAGATTTCATCATCCAGCAGCCCATCCCGGCGAGTGACGGCCTGAGATGCCTGAAAGGAATTACTGTTTACTGCAGCCAGCCCGCCCTTAGTGCCGGCCCACACTACACTGGAATCCGGAGAAAGGCGCAGGCTGAACGTATTCTGGTTGCGAAGGCCTGATTCGCTGGTAATATGAGCCAATGGTTCCCCGGAAGGCAATCGAAGTACATAGATGCCCTGGGGGCTTCCCACCCAGAGCTGATCGTTTATGGCGAGGAGGGCCTGGATGTTATCAGTGGGCGCCCCTGTCTTTCGGCTCCAGAACGGCTCGAATACAGGGCTGGCAATTTCCCGGCCCAGGTCGCCTTCTCCGGCTTCATGCCCCTGCAGGTAAGCGAGAGTATCTGCAGTTAGAGGAAAACGGGAACGCAGTATGCCATAATCATCGGTACCTATCCAAACATGGCCGTCTTCGCTCATGGCCATGGTGCCGGAAGCCGTTATGGGAAAGCCCGCCTCCTGCCGAAAAGTAAACCACTGCTCGCCGACAAGGCAGGCTACTTTTTTGTAGCTCAGGAACCATAGGCACTCTTCCCGGCCTTTGCCCTTCGGCAGGCGGCCCGGAAGGATGGCGTAGACATTCAGCAAATCTAACGGATGCAGGCGATAATCCTCACCGAAAAGCTGCAGGCTTCGGGAGGGGTATTTACCCAGGGCAGGGAAAGCTTGCCCGGCAGGAAGGATCACAGTGGTTTTTCCATCCATTCCCACCCAGATGCGCCCCCCATTGTCTGCTCCCAGGCCGTAAATCACGGCACCTTCCAGCCCTTCCTCCTGCCGAATATACTGTGCTTCCTGGCGGGCGGTGTCGATCACGGCAATGCCGCCGGCCGTGCCTGCCCAAAGCCAGCGGCCGGGCCGGTTGTCGGCGGGAGGGAGGAT
>CAYVVK010001120.1:0-1598 GCA_964454855.1 uncultured Phaeodactylibacter sp.
TGGTCTTCATCAGCTCATTAGTGATGTCTATTCTGTCCTGATTCAATTTTATCTCAGTTTGCCGAGGCTTATCCAAGCCATTGTATTCTTTGACTGTTATCATTCGTTCAATTTGTTCATTCTGCCCATGGCATCCAGAAATAGTCGCTAAAAAGAAGAGGAACAAAATGTTTTTTTTAATTATAGAAATGACGTGACGCATTACTGAGTTCCTTGTTTATTATCACCAAACAATCCAGGGATATTGGCATTGCCACCATGAGAATTCGCATAGGCTCCTGGCCAAAGATTTCTCATCATTGTGGGGTCAAGCGCTGTCTTTAAGCCATAGAACGCCCTGCCTTCAACATTGCCGGACATCAAATCCAATCCACCTAACTGAGACGCAGGAGGGCTAGCCTGCCCCTTGTAGGTTTTCAGTCCTTTCGATTGTATATCTGCTGCACTTGCATAGTTCCAGCCATAAGCTTGAAAACTCATGTCAAGCATCCACCCCCCTTGAAGCTTTGTTGCTCGATCCGATCCACCCCAACCCCCATTACAAACATTCAAGATACCAACTCCCAACTTATAATTTAGAGCACCAGACATCTGGCTGTAACTAACTTCAAAACTATTACCTCCCTTGCTGCTGTTGTTGTATATTTTGCTCGGAACACCATGACCATCTACCAAGATTCCCTGTAGCGCCTTACCAGAGGAAAGGGAATCAAGATCACCTAGGAATTGTCCGCTCGAATATCCATCTTTATGACTATTACTTTTCACATGAAACCCGATTTCTCTCAAATTATCGACTTGCTGATCGTAAGCCGAAAAAGGCATCTCGGTTCTCTTTGTTAATAAATTGACTGCTAAAATTGTATTTGGCACTCCATACTCTGTTCCCACTCCAACATTGTCTTCATATCCCGTAACCCAGTCGCTTACGGAATCAGCATCGAGACCTGCTAAGTTAGCTAGGTCTTCCCAAGTATCGGTATCTTCAGTTGCAGTAGCTTGAGCTATCTCATTATCTTTGTTACGTTCTATTTCCCATTCCAGCCCCAACGGATCGAACTTCGTCCAAGGATTCTGCGTGACGTATGTATAAACATTGGGGCCATCGACGAACCCTAACGGATCGCGGCTCAGGAACGTGCCGGTTTGGAGGTCGCGGTAGCGGAAGCCTTCGTTGAGGAGGCCGGCCTGCCCTGAGCCCGCCGAAGCGGTGGGGTCTTCTTCTTTGGTGTTGGCTTGTTGGCGGTCGGGGTTGGTGCCCCATTCGGTGGAGGTTGTTGTGGTGCCGTGCTGGCCGAAGGCTTCGTAGCCCGCCAGGTAGGTCGGGATGCCATCAAAGCCGGCCCGGGCGATGACGTCGCCCCGGCTGTTGAAGTGGGCGACCGATGCGGTGTCACCACGGACGGAATACAAGATCCCCCCGACGCCGCCGCCGTAGTCCGAGCCCCGGATGAAATAGACTGATGGGTCAACGGCGTCGGACGGGTATTCCGCAAAGCTGGTCCCGCCCGCGTAGGTCAGGCGAGTGCGTTCGCCCCCGGCCTGGCTTTCATCCCGGATCACCCGGCGGGTGCGGTAGTCGTAGGTGTAGGCGTAGG
>CAYVVK010001121.1:0-1591 GCA_964454855.1 uncultured Phaeodactylibacter sp.
CACCCTCGGCGCCGAAGAGAAGAAACTCGGGATCAAGGGCTCTTCCACCCGGCAGGTATTTTTTGAGAATGTAAAAGTACCGAAGGAAAACGTGCTGGGAGAGATCGGCAAAGGCCACCTCATCGCTTTTAACGCCCTGAACATCGGCCGTTTCAAGCTGTGTGCCCTTTGTATCGGCGGCGCCAAGAAGAGCATCAGCCTTGCCGTAAAGTATGCCAATGAGCGCGTACAGTTCAATCAGCCCATCGCCAACTTCGGCGCCATTCAGCACAAGCTGGCCGAACAGGCCATTCGCACCTTCGCGGTGGAAAGCGCCATGTACCGGGTATCGCACCTTCTGCAACAGAAAAACAAAGCGCTGACGGAAAGCGGCATGAGTTTTGCTGAGGCCAAGCGGCAGGCGGCCGAAGAATACGCCATAGAATGTGCCCTGCTCAAGGTTTCCGGCTCAGAAACGCTGGATTTCGTGGTAGATGAAACGGTGCAGGTCTACGGCGGCATGGGGTATTCCGAGGAAGGCGATGTAGCTCGGGCCTACCGCGATTCCCGCATCAACCGCATCTATGAAGGCACCAACGAGATTAACCGCCTGCTGTCTATAGACATGTTGCTGCGGCGGGCCATGAAAGGAGTACTGGACATTACCGGCCCGGCATGGGAAGTACAGAAAGAACTGGCCTCCATGCCTGGTTTCGACAAACCGGAAGGCCCTTACGGAGAAGAGCGCAAGGCCATCCGCGAATTTAAAAAAGCGGTACTGATGGTTGCCGGTGCGGCCGCCAAACTTCAGATGGACGGCAAGCTGAACCTGAAGGAAGAGCAGGAAGTGATCATGAGCATTTCAGACATGCTTAACGATATTCTGACCGCTGAATCGCTGCTGCTGCGTGTGGAAAAACTCTCAGCCATGGATAAAGATATCGATCAGGATATTTACGATACCATCTTGAAAGTGTATCTTACCGATGCTACATCACGCATACACAAAAACGGTACCGATGCGCTGGTTTCCTTTGCGGAGGGCGACCTGCTGCGCACCCTGCTGATGGGCCTCAAGCGTTTCACCAAATATACGCCCACCAACGTGAAGTCCGGGCGCCGGAAGATCGCCAAAGTGCTGATCGAGGCCGACGAGTACTGTTTTTAATAAAAAAAGCGGCCTGAGCCGCTAAAGATAAAAGGTAGTGAAAGCCTTGGGCAGCGATGCCTGGGGCTTTTTTTATTGGGTGGGGAGGCTCCTTTCGGCAGCCTTCCCACCCAATTTCCATACTCTGAATTGCCCGGGGAATGTATACTACCCGTTTGGGTTGAGATTGCGCTCAATCCAAATCGCGTAGAGTATAACTATTGTTTCTGGCTGAGCTGAGCCGGCGGCGGGTTTATCACCGTGGCCGGCGGTACGTTCCTGACCGGAGGCACCGTTTTCAGGTAGGCGAAGATGGCCTTGAGGTCCTCATCGGTGGCTTTGGCGTACAACTGCCAGGGCATGGGCGGCATCAGCGGCCGGCTGTTTTCCAGGCCCTTGTACTTGCCTTCCCGAATGGCGCGGATGAACTGCTCCTCCTGCCAGGCGCCGATGCCTGTGGCATCG
>CAYVVK010001122.1:0-1590 GCA_964454855.1 uncultured Phaeodactylibacter sp.
TTGCACGGTTCGGTCGCCCCGGGCTTCCAGTTTAGGGAAATAGGTAGCTTCCAGCAGTTCTGCCGGCCCGCTCACAAAATACCAGTCGATGGAAAAGATGGCGTTGAGGCTGCTCACCACCGGCCCTTCTATGCGCAGGTGCATGTCGTGCCAGGCCCCCAGTTCATCCCCCTTGATGTACTTGTCCGCCAGGTTGATGCCACCGGTGAAGCCGACCTCTCCGTCCACTACGATGATCTTCCGGTGGTTGCGGTAGTTGATGCTCGTCATGATAAAGCCGAAGCGCAGCGGCAGGAAGCCGAAGGCCTCCACTCCTGCCTCTTTCAGGCGATTCAGATAGCTGTTGCTCAGCCCGAAGCTGCCGAAGCCATCGTAGATGATCCGTACCTCAACCCCTTCTTTCACTTTCTCTCTGACGATCTCCAGCAACTGCTCCGCCAGTTCTCCCTCCTCCAGGATATAGAACTGCATGTGAATAAAACGCCGGGCCTTCCGCAGGGCGGTGAAAATGGCGCCAAAGGTATCCGGGCCATCCTCCAGGATATCCACCTTATTGCCGGAAACGGGGAGCAGGTTGGAATTCCGGATGATCAGCCTCACCAGTTTGAGGTGTTCACCGACCTCGGGCAGATGAGGCGCATTCTCTTCTTCCAGGCTTTGTTGGTAATGGGCCACCTGGTCCAGGTAGTAGTCCATCTCTTTATTCCGTTGTATCTTATAGAACTTATACTTGCGCCGGTTGATGCCCAGCATGAAGTAAAAGATGATGCCTGCCACTGGCACCATAATGATCACCAGCAGCCAGGCCAGCGTCTTGGTGGGGCGGGTGCCGGGGAGCAGCAGAAAGGCCACCACTCCGAGGACTACCAGAACGTAGAAAATATAGAGAATGCTGTATATCATGGCAATGAGGTTCAAACGGACTGTTGCGAAAGTACGAAACAGTTTTTTTTTCCTATGTTTAAGGCAAAAAAATGAGGCTTTTATCTACACTTCTGTTGTCTTTCCTTGCCCTGAGCGGCTTTTCACAAAGCGAACAACCGCCCTACACGCCCGCCGAAGAGCGCATCGCCAGCTATGCGCAGCGCCAGGCCCTGGCCGAACGCTCCATCGTCAATACCATAGCATTTCGCAATGTCGGCCCTACCGTCATGAGCGGCCGCGTGGTGGACCTCGCCGTTTGGGAAGAGGACCCCTCCCACTTTTACGTGGCCTACGCTTCCGGCGGCCTGTGGAAGACCGAGAACAACGGCGTGTCCTTCGAGCCGCTCTTCGACAATGAGATGGTGATGACGATCGGCGCCGTGGCCGTCGACTGGGAACGCAACATCATCTGGCTGGGCACCGGTGAGGTGAATTCCAGCCGCTCCTCCTACGCCGGCCTCGGCATGTATAAAAGTACCGACGGCGGCAAAAGCTGGCAGTACCTCGGCCTGCCGGAAACCCACCACATCGGCCGCATCGTGCTGCATCCCGACAACCCGGACGTGGCCTGGGCCGCCGCCCTCGGCCACCTCTACTCGCCCAATGAAGAGCGCGGCATCTACAAGACCACCGACGGCGGCAAAACATGGAAAAAAACCCTGTACA
>CAYVVK010001123.1:0-1589 GCA_964454855.1 uncultured Phaeodactylibacter sp.
CGCCAGGTCCTTGTTGTAGATGGCCAGGTCGATATCGGCGCCCGACATGGCCCACATGGCGGCGCCGCCAAGCATACATAGGGAGCCTGCTAAGGTGGCGTAGGCGCCGATCCGGGTGGCCGCTTTGTAGTGCTGTTTTTCCATTTTCTGTGTTTTATATGTGATACACGATATTTATCTCCATCGGTTGATACTCAAAAGTAGCATCCCTATCTTTGTCAGAATTGTAAAAACCTGACAAAATGAGCCAGGGGTACTTCCATAATGCTTTGCCGGACCTTTCTCTGCGGGATCACATTCGCCACTATACCTTCGTCGATGTCCCCTTTGCCCAAACTCAAAGTATGGAATTTCGTGCCCTGCCTACCTGCAATACCCAGATCGTACTCTTCCTCGGAGGCTCTTCCCTGCAAAAAAAGGAGGATCAGTTGGTGCGGCTTGATGATAGCGCCCTCACCGGTTTTTACTCCCGAACGCATTTGTTCCTTCCCGCCGAATCGCTGCGGCAGGTGATGATCCACTTTACCCCCTGGGGTGTACAGCCCTTTCTGGATTTTCCGTTGTCGGACATTACAGATACCAGAGCAGAACTAAAGTACATTTTCCGCAGTGGCCTTGGCCGCCTGATGGAGCGCCTGCATCGGGAAGGGCCGCAGGGCCGTTGGAAGGAGGCGCTGGATGTGTTTTTTAAAAAACAGTTGAGGCCGGCTGTACAGGCCGGCCGGCGGGGGCGGCAGGTAGCCAACCATATCGTTAAAGCACGTGGTGCGGTGCGCTTGAGCAGCCTGGCCGACGAGTTGCACATCAGCGAGCGGACCCTGCAGCGGCTCATCCATAATGCCGTCGGTATCAATTACAAGTTCTTTGCCACCCTGGCCCGGATGGAGTACGCCCGGCAGTTGTTGAACGAACAGCCGCAACGGAGCCTGGCCAGTCTCGCCCTGCAGGCAGGCTACTACGACCAGGCGCATTTCATACACGAATTTCAGTCCACCTATGGAGAAACGCCGGGCCATTTCCAGAAGAAAATAAACAGGATGGCCTGGAGTAGGCTCGAAGCTTGTAAGTAAGGATGAGGGGTAAGCCCCGATGACAGTAATTTGTTGGAAGAAAGTAAAAGCCCGGCGGGGCTATAGGGTAAAAGCGCCGCCAAAATTTTATCTTTGCCCCATGCTACGAACATCCGGATTAGAATTCTCTTACGACGGCAAAACGACGCTTTCTTTTCCCGACATCGAGTGCGGCGAGAACGAACACTGGCTGTTGCTCGGCCAGTCGGGCAGTGGCAAGACCACCCTGCTCCACCTGCTGGGCGGCCTGCTTTCTCCCAAAGCCGGCTCGGTCGAGGTGGCCAACACCAAACTGCAGAGCCTGTCCTCTTCCGCCCGGGATAAATTCCGTGGGCGGCAGATCGGCATCATCTTTCAGAACGCTCACTTTGTACGCGCCCTGACGGTGGAGGAAAACCTCATTCTGGCCCAGCAGCTGGCAGGCGTGAAGCCCAACCGGCAACGCATCGACGAGCTGCTGGAACGCCTCAAGCTGGGGCACAAGCTGCACGCCAAGCCCGATGCTCTGAGCGTCGGCGA
>CAYVVK010001124.1:0-1580 GCA_964454855.1 uncultured Phaeodactylibacter sp.
GTCATTGATGGTGATCAGTTCCACATAGCCCGGCACCAGCGGAATGCCGGCGCGGTGGTAGTTGGGCAGGCTGGGGCTGGCGCTCTGGCCCAGATCCGCCATAAATCGGATGGCGGAGATGGGCCGCAGGTAATCGTACCAGCCTTTGATGCCCCAGGCGGCAATGGCCGCATCGTGTACGGCCCCGCCCAGGGTGAGGTAGGCTTTGACATCCCACTCCAGCTCTTCCAGTATCTGGCCCTTACCGCGGTAGCGCTTCTCGAATTCCGGATGGTCGTTGACGTAGTTGAGGATGGTGAACCAGTGGCCGGGCGGTGTTTCGGAATCCGGGCCGTCTGCCCAGAATTCCGCCAGTACGCGGGTATAGTCGCCCCGTGGTACGATCTGTGGCTCATAGGGCTGGCCGGTATGCGGGTTAATGGCGTGCCCGGCGCCGGGGGTACTGCCGTCGAGTTGATCGTAAAATGCCTGGGATTCCTCCAGGCTTTGCGGAAGCTCCCCCTGGAAATTCCCGGACGCTCCCGGCGAGATGTCCCACATCACCCCGTCGGTGGGGTCGAGATGAGCCGACCAGAGTGCGACGAGCAGGAAGTTCCACTGGTAGGCCCCCGTCTGAGCGTAGCCTTCTTCCACATCGATATGGGGAGGGGCGCCGGGGTCGTGGTATACCCGGTATTCGTTGCCGTTGCGCTCGTAGAGCGTCAGTTCTTCAGGCTGCAGGGCAAAGGGTGTCACCTGGCCCCATTCCGGGCTGAGGAAGTCCGGCGTACTCAGCGGGATCACGTTGCCGCTCTGGTCGATGAACACATCCAGGGTGAGGGGCTGCCAGCGGTTGGGGTCGAGAAGGGAGGAGTTGCCGGGTGAAATGGGCGCCAGGGGTGGGTTGGAAGGAAAGTAGTATTCGTTTTCGTAATCTTCCTGTTCATTGGCCCCGTCCTGATAGCCGAAGGCGATCAGCTGCTGGGCGATGTAGTTGCCCAGGGCGGCGGGGTTGCCGGAGGTGTAATCGGCGGAGACGAAGGTGCGGTTGTAGCCTAGCTGGCTGAACAGGGAATCGAAGGCCGGCAGAGATAAAGCAGCCCCCGGAGAGTTGCGAAAGCGGTGGCGCAGCAGGCGGTAGGCGGCATAGCTGATGGCCTCCTCGCGGGCCTCCTGCATGTCAGCGGGCCGTTCGAAATCCTCTAAGGGGCAGGCGTAATCTCCCAGTGACTTCCCCAGGAAAAAGGTTTCGGCCTCCTCATCATAGGCCGCCCAGGCGTCGTACATGGCGATGGAGGTGTGGAAGAGGTTGCGGGCATGCACGGTAGGGCGGGCGAAGTCGTTGCGGATGGCCTGCAGCAGGGTTTCGTTCCACTGGCGGGCTACGGAGTGCTGGGCCTGGGCGGGAAGAAAGCTGATGAGGATCAGGCCCAGGATGAGAAACGACGAGATAGGCTTGGTGGAAAAGGGCATAATACAGGGATTATGGTACTGGAAAAAAGTAAAAATAAGAAATTACTTTTTCACTTCACCTTTACCTCCTTCTCCAACTCATCCAGCGCCTCCAGCGCTTCAGCGAAGGTGCGCAGCATGACAATGTT
>CAYVVK010001125.1:0-1247 GCA_964454855.1 uncultured Phaeodactylibacter sp.
AAGATGTTGGAGGTGTATGCCACCTTTGCTGAAGAATTTGCGGCAGTGCCGGTGTTGCGCGGAAAAAAAACCGACAAAGAAAAATTTGCCGGCGCGGTGTACACCCTCTGCGTGGAAGCGTTGATGAAGGATAAACGCGCTCTGCAATGGGGCACCTCGCATCATTTGGGACAGAATTTTGCCAAAGCCTTCGATGTCACCTATCAAACTGAAACCGGCGAGCGCGAGCATGTCTGGGCGACCAGCTGGGGGGTGAGTACCCGCATGATCGGCGGCATTATCATGGCTCACGGCGACGATAAAGGCTTACGCCTGCCGCCGAAACTTGCCCCGGTTCAGGTAGTCATTGTGCCCATTTATTACAGTGAGGAGGAGCGCCAGGGAGTGTTACAGAAAGTGGACGAAATGGCCGCGCAATTACGTCCCGATATTCGCATCAAGGTGGATGACCGTGAAAACTACAAACCCGGTTGGAAATTCAATGAGTGGGAGATGAAAGGCGTGCCATTGCGGATTGAATTAGGTCCCAAAGATTTGGCAGCCAGCCATGTAGTGGCCGCCCGGCGCGATAAAGGCCCGAAAGAAAAGCTGACCATAGGTTTTGACGGATTAAAAGACGCGATCATCACCCTACTCGACGACATCCAGCAGTCGATGTTCCAGGATGCCCTGAAATTCAGGGAAGAAAATTCCCACACCGTCGATACCTACGACGAATTTAAAACAGTGCTCGAAGAGCAGGGCGGGTTCTTATACGCGCACTGGTGTGGCGGCAGCGAATGTGAACAGGCAATCCAGGATGATACAAAAGCTACGATCCGTTGTATTCCATTTAATCATGCAGAAGAGCATGGAAGCTGCATGTACTGCGGGAAACCTTCAAAAATGCGCGTGCCATTTGCCAAAGCATATTAGCGCATTACTCCTATTCTCAAAAGATAGATCCCATCTCGGGGAGGAAATGGGCTATCTCATTCTGACAGGCTCCAAAACCTTCGTACTGAAGCTCATGCTCTGGTGCAAAAGTTTTGCAGCGTTCGTAGTAGCCGCTTTAGCGGCCTTCCAAGCGCTAAAGCGCTCACTACGAACCATGCAATTTTACTGCACCAGAGCACTAGAACGCCTCCGGATAACCGATCTGCACGTACACATCTTCCAGGCGATGCTTGTGACCGAGTTCCATATTGGTTAAGTTTTCGAATACGGTTTTGGCTTTGGGATCGGTGGCTTAGTCAGCTAACACCCGA
>CAYVVK010001125.1:1257-1575 GCA_964454855.1 uncultured Phaeodactylibacter sp.
TGCAGTTCCTTCTTCATGGCCAATGCAATGGCGTCGGCCGGCTTCATATCGATGCTGAGTTTCGGCATCTCGGTAGCTTCCGCTATCTGATAATCCGCGGAAGGCGGGTGGATGTGCATCAGCATGGTGGGGTCGTGCAGAAATTGTTCCAGCAAATTTCGATGACTCTGTTCTTCTTTGGCAAGTTGTTCGAAGACCTCTTTCACCGTTGGATCTTCGGTGCGCTCGTACACTTGCTGATAAAATTCATAGGCTTCGACTTCACGCTCAATCGCATCTGCTAAAATTTTTTCAATATCCATAAAAAGAAGTACTTCG
>CAYVVK010001126.1:0-1573 GCA_964454855.1 uncultured Phaeodactylibacter sp.
GCTGTCCTGGCCAGCCCCCTGGCATCTCTCCCCGCCGGGGAGTCCGACACTCTTTCCATCGACTTCCAGGTCAAACCTTTCTTCACCGGCACCGAGATCCTGAACAAGGCAGAGATATACGCCGCTGCCAATGGGGAGGGCCTGGACGATGATGATTCCACCCCCGGCAATGGCGTCAACAACGAAGAAGATGATGAAAGCGCGCTGCTTATACAGGTAGAACAGCTACCTCTTATCTTCGACCTCGCCCTCGACAAACGCCTCGACGTATCCGCTACGCCCGGGCCTTTCTACCCTGGCAGTACCGTTACCTTCTCCATAAAAGTCATCAATGAAGGCCAGGTCGATGCACAGTCGGTAAAGGTCGTGGATTATGTGCCACAGGCTCTCACCCTCCTGGACAACGACTGGGAACTCGCCGGCAACCGGGCGGTGCTGAAAACGCCCATCAGCAGTATTCCCGCCGGAGGCAGCCACACTGTACACATCACTTTCAGGATAAAGAATTATTTCACCGGAACGGCGGTCAACAACCTGGCGGAGATCAGCGATGCATTCAATATGTACCTCTTCGCCGATGAGGATTCCACGCCCGGCAACTTCAACCTCTCGGAAGACGATGTCGATGGGGCTCAGGTCAATGTCCTGCAGACTTTCGACCTGGCCCTTTCCAAAAGCCTGAACAGCGAACTGACGCCCGGCCCCTTCCAGCCGGGAGGGCAGGTGACGTTCAACCTTACTGTTTTCAACCAGGGTACTCTGCCTGCCGGCAACATCAAGGTATATGACTATTATCCGGAGGGCCTCATCCTCAATGACTCCAACTGGGAGCCCGTTGCCGGGAATATCCTGCGGCTGAAGAACCCGCTGGCCAGCCTGGCGCCCGGCGCTTCCGCTACCGTGACGATCACTTTCGATATCGGGAACCTGCCCAGCGGCACTTCCCTGGTCAACTGTGCCGAGCTGGGCAGCTCCACCAATCCCAATAACCAGCCGGACGTAGATTCCACACCAGCCAACGGCAGCCATGATGAAGATGATGATGACATCGAGGAGGTCATCATCACCATGCCTCAGGTATTCGACCTGGCGCTGGAGAAAACCGTCAATACCAGCCTGACGCCGGGCCCCTATTCTCCCGGCAGCGAAGTGGCCTTCCTGATCGAGATTACCAATGAGGGTAATGTAGCCGCCACTAATATTGAAGTAGAAGATTACATCCCGGCGGGCCTCATCCTGGCCGACCCCAGCTGGTCGGCGGCCGGAGGCATTGCCGCCTTAAATGAGCCCATACCGGGCCTGGCGCCAGGGGAAACCAAAGTGGTGAGCATCAAGTTTGCCATAAGCCCCAGTTTCACCGGCGCCAGCCTGTCCAACTATGCCGAGGTCGGCGGTGCCGGGAATGCGGGGGGGCTGAACGATATCGACAGTACTCCCGGTAACGGCAGCGCCGGCGCTAATGAAGATGATTTCGATGGCGCCACCATAGCCGTGGACCGTATGGAGTTTGACCTGGCGCTGCAGAAAACACTCAAGACAAGCGCTACGCCCGGCCCCTTCACGCCGGGAAGTT
>CAYVVK010001127.1:0-373 GCA_964454855.1 uncultured Phaeodactylibacter sp.
ATTACTTTGGGCCAGGAGGGAGCCATCGGCCTTGACGTTACCGGCGAGCCTTTTGGTTGGAAAGCGCCCAGGGGCCCCAGCGTGAGCGCGGTGGGGAGCGGCGATACATTCCTGGCGGGCCTTGTCGTTGGGTTGGCCAAAAAACAATCTCTCAACAATGCAGTCCGCCTGGGGATAGCGGCCGGCGCCGCAAACACCCTGCAAATTGGAGCGGGCAGGTTCCAGCTAGCCCAGGTTGAGTCTATCCTTGATACCGCCCAATCCCTAACATTTTAACCTCTCTGAAAGGATTTGATATGAGTACCACACTTTCAATTGGAAAACTGCGCGGCTTGCAGCATTGCTCTACGGCTCGCAGGGCCTTAGCTGTGTT
>CAYVVK010001127.1:383-1571 GCA_964454855.1 uncultured Phaeodactylibacter sp.
GACCATCGCAATAATCTGCGCCGGGCGCTGCACCCCGAAGCGCCCGACAGCACCACCCCGGAAGAAATGTCGGCTTTTAAACAGCAGGTCATCGAAAAACTGGCTCCGGCAGCCAGCGCCGTCTTGCTTGACCCGGAAGTGGGGGCGGCCCAATGCCTGGCCGCCGGCGTACTGCCGGGTCAGGTGGGCCTGGTTGTTGCGCTGGAAGCGACCGGCTACAGCGGTGATCCCGCTGCTCGCCAAAGTCAGATCTTGCCCGGCTGGAGTGTCGCCAAGGCCAAGCGGATGGGCGCCGATGCTATCAAACTTCTGGTCTATTATCATCCCGACTCCCCGACGGCCTCAACGATAGAAGGCCTGGTCCGGCAGGTCGGGGAGGAGTGCACGCGCCACGATATTGCCCTGTTTTTGGAACCGCTCTCCTATTCGCTCGATCCCAATCAGAAAAAAGTAAGCGGAGCGGAGCGGCGCCGGGTAGTGGTCGAAACGGCCCGGCGATTGGTCATCCCCGGCGTGGATGTCCTCAAAGCCGAATTCCCGTTGGATATCAGCGCCGCCCCGGGCGAGCGAGAATGGGCGTCTGCCTGCGCCGAGCTGTCCGCAGCCAGCGCCTGCCCCTGGGTGTTGCTGTCCGCGTCGGTGGATTACGACACTTACCTGCGACAGGTAGTCATCGCCTGCCAGGCCGGGGCTTCCGGCGTGGCCGTCGGCCGGGCGGTGTGGCAAGAAGCCGTCAGTTTTCAGGGGCAGGACCGGCTCGATTTTCTGCAAGGTCTAGCCTACAGTCGAATGATCCGCATTACTCAGGTGTGCAATTCGCTGGGCCGGCCCTGGACCGAATTCTATCCGGTTCCGCCGGTAGGGGCCGATTGGTTTAAGCAGTACGGCTGACCTGCACCTTGACCCCGGAGGGAGTATAAAAAACGCCCTAAGAATTGAACTTCTGGCCCGAATGGGTTTCGCCCTCCTGGCACGACGGCTTTAGCCTCATAAAGAGCAGCGATCATCCCAATTTCGTTCATCCGCCAGTTTCAGCTACAATGACACACTTCGTGTCAGGGTACAGTGGGGCATTTATTTTTCTGGAACTGCCTTGATAAAGGAGTCGTAACTACTCAGGCATGTCATTTCGACCCGCAAAGCGGGGAGAAATCCCTGAAGCGGTACTTCTGATGATTTGGTGGTTGG
>CAYVVK010001128.1:0-1548 GCA_964454855.1 uncultured Phaeodactylibacter sp.
AGAGTGTCTATCGCCTGGTCGTAAAGCTGACTGCGGCGGTACTGGTGGGCGACGCCAGCCCCGATCATTATGTACAGATGACGAACGCCACGGGCGGCTCGCACTTCCGGGTTTACGACAAGCAGGGAGAGATCGTTTTCAGCCTGCCTTCCCTGTCCTCTTTCTGGGGGGGCTTCAACGTCAGCCCCGCCGGCGATCCCATTATCCTTTGGGACCAGGCGGCGCGGCGCTGGCTGGTCACGGAATTTGAAGACCTTTTCTCCGGAAACAACTCTCTGCTGGTAGCCGTCTCCCAAAGCAGCGACCCCACCGGCGCCTGGTACGCCTACCGTTTCCAGACCCCCGAATTTCCGGATTATCCCAAATACGCCGTCTGGCCAAACGCCTACATCGTCACCACCAATGAGGTGGGCCCAAACATCCCTGTCTATGCCCTGGAGCGGGAGGCTATGCTCAATGGCGAAGAGAACGTGCAGCTGCAGCAATTCGGCATTCCCAAGTTCGATGAAGACAATACTTTTCAGGTGGCCACGCCGATAGATTTTGATGGTAATAACCCGCCCCCTGCCGGCAGCCCGGCTTATGTAGTGCGGCTGTACGACGACGCCTGGGAAGGCGGCCAGGACAAAGTGGAATTGTGGGAACTGCAGGTCGACTGGCTGGACAGCGGCAATTCCTTCCTCTCCGGCCCTACGGATATCATCGGCGCCCCCTTCGATTCCAAACTCTGCGCCAACAGTTTTACCAACTGCATAGAACAACCCAATGGGGTGCGCATCGATGCCCTGGAGACCATCATACTGCACCGCGTGCCCTACCTCAACTTCGGCAGCCACGAGTCTATCCTGCTGCATTTCGCCGTGGATGTAGACGGCAGCAACCGCGCCGGCCTGCGGTGGATGGAACTACGCAAGGCCAATGGCAATGCCTGGAGCCTATTCCAGGAAGGCACCTATGCGCCCGATGACAGCCTGAGCCGCTTCGCCGGCAGCATCGCCATGGATTACAGCGGGAATATCCTGATGGCCTATTCCACCGCCGGCCCTTCGCTGGAACCTTCCCTGCGCTTTACCGGCCGGGAAGCTGCTGACCCGCCCGGCATTATGACTATCCCGGAATACGAATTTGCCCGCGGCCTGAGCTCCCAGTCGACCAGCCGCTGGGGGGATTATGCCGCCATGGCCATAGACCCCGCCAACGGCAAGGACTTCTGGTTTACCGGAGAGTATATGAAACCAGGCGGCCAGTGGGGAAGCAAGGTCATGATGGCCTTTATCCGGCAGGATACCGTAGACGTTGGGCCACTGGAGCTGATACAGCCAGAAAATTCCGGTTACCTCACCGATCGGGAAAGTGTTCAGGTGAACGTCTTCAACTTCGGCCTGGAACCGCAGTGGGACATCACCGTCGCTTACAGCGTCAACGGCGGGGCAGTAGTCAATGAAACCATCACGGATACGATACAGCCCAAAGAAACTTTCCTGCATACTTTCAGCCCAACCGTGGACATGAGCAGCATCGGCGCCTACGACTTTATGCTCTTCACCC
>CAYVVK010001129.1:0-1547 GCA_964454855.1 uncultured Phaeodactylibacter sp.
GGCGCCCTGATAGAGCAGGACAGGAGGGGAGTGGCGCGTTTCAGCAGGGGCCTGCTCCCGTTTCCAGGGTAGGTTGCGGATCACCTCGAAGGGTGTGCCGTAGCGGGCCTCAAAAATTTCTGCAAGGCCCGGCCCGACGGTATAGGCGTAGCGCAGGCGGGGAATGGTATGGCGGGCCACCCACTCCCAAACGCGCCTGACGGCCGGCCTGCGCACTACCTCCGGCACTTCGGTAAAGTACTCATGGGCATCGTAAACACAGGCCTTTCTTTTCAGCCGGCTGATCCAGAAAGCAGGCAGGATGGTGTCGAGGTCGACGGCGCAAACGATGTCGAAGGGCCGGGCCAGCAGGAAAAATAAGAGGCGCAGGTTGTATTCCAGGTAAAAGAGTTTGCCCTTTTCGAAAAAACAGCGCAGCCGCTTCTGCTCAAATATTTCCTGCCGAAGCGGAACGGAGCCCGGCCGTTCTCTGCCGATGAGCAACACTTCATGCCCATCCTCCTGCAGGCTGGTGCAGATGCGGATCATACGCTGGTCGTAGGTAAGGCCGTTGGTGACGGTGCAGAGGATATGTGCCATTTCAATCTTTTGCCCAAACTAATTTGTCATCCCCCTCTTTCCCCAAAAAACCTTCATCGAGCAGGTATTCAATGGCCTTGAGTACCTGCTCCTGCCGTTTGGGGGCGAATGATTCCACCAGTTGTTCGAGGGTAAGCGCCTCTTTTTCCAGCAGTTGGCGGATCTTCTCCTTTAATTTCCCGAAACTTTCTTCTGTCAGCCTGGCCTGTGTGCGGCCGGTACACACATCGCAAATTCCACATTTTGAGGCATCCTCTTCGCCGAAGTAGTGCAGCAACTGCTGGCTGCGGCAAACCGGCGTTTCCGCGTAGCGAATGGCGGCCTGAATGCGTTCCAGGTGCCTGTTCTTCCGAAATTTGTAGAGTTGCCGGTCGATCAGCAGATTGTCGGCATCCACCCGTTCCTGGGTGAATATGACCTGGGGAGTATCCTTTTGAGGCTGGTAATCGACAATGCCATCCTGGCTGAGTTTCTGCAGGGACTGGCGCATTTCTGTAACCGGTATTTCCAGAAAGCGCGCCAGCTGGCTCTCCCTGATCTTTACTTCGTGCTTAAAGGCGCCCTGATAGGTGCGAAGTATGGCCTTCAGCAACTTATCCATTTTGGAATGGCGCAGCTGATAGTCATACAGGGCGTCCTTGGATACCTTTATCCGGAGGCTGGAAGGGATGAAGACGGCTTCGGTCAGTACAATCGTTCCTGCCTGTTCGAGGATCTTCAGGGCGTGATACACCTGAATGATGGAAAACTGAAAGTTTTTGGCAAAGGGGACGATCTCAAAGTCAAAGCTCTGCCCCAGGCCCCCGCCGACGGCCAGCTGCAGGTAGCTGCCCAGGGCGCGGTATACGCGGCGCACTTCGGCCAGTTCGGGGAAGGACTGGGCGAAGCGTTTTTCCAGTTTCTGCCGGTCGGTATTGTTATAAAGCAGGACGGCGTAGGCCTTCTTGCCGTCGCGCCCCGCCCGCCCG
>CAYVVK010001130.1:0-1544 GCA_964454855.1 uncultured Phaeodactylibacter sp.
CCTTCCTCACTCCTGCCGGCCTTAAGCACGATAATCGGCTTGGTGCGGGCAAAAGCCCGGGCGGCACTCATGAACTTCCGGGCATCAGTCAGGCTTTCCATGTAGATGAGGATACAGGAAGTGCGCTGGTCGGTGCCGAAAAAGTCGATCAGGTCAGCGAAATCCACATCGATCATCGAGCCGATGGAAACGAAATAGCTGAAGCCCACACTTTGCTCCACCGACCAATCGAGGATGGAAGTGCCCAATGCCCCGCTCTGAGAGATGAAGGCGATATTGCCCGGCAGGGCGGTATGGGTGGCGAAAGTAGCGTTGATATTGAGGTGAGGATTAATAAAGCCCAGGCAGTTGGGGCCGATGACCCGCATGTTGTAATGGCGGGCCTTCCGGGCAATATCCTGGTACATTTGCTGGCCCTCTTCGCCGGCTTCCTTGAAACCTGCGGAGACGATGACCAGGCCTCCTACGCCGGCTTCACCGCATTCTTCCACCACCTGAGGCACGGCCTTTGCCGGGGCGGCGATCACCGCCAGGTCGAACTCGGCCGGGGCATCCGCAATATGCGCATAGCACTTTTTGCCCTGAATGGTGCTGTGGTTGAGGTTGATGGGGATCACTTTACCGTCAAATTTACCGGCAAGCAGGTTGCGCATGACTGCGTAGCCTACGGAATCCTTGTTGTTGGAAGCGCCGATGACGGCAATGGCTTTAGGTTGGAAGATCTGCTTTAATTTTGAATGCATGGCTTATATTAAGGCTTTCTTGAGTTATCTGATTGCAAAGAACCGTGTTCTATTGATAAACACATGGGGCAATGCTAAAGATCGGTAGTACAGCAGGTAATTTAGCTGCTTTCTGAAAGCGTTCATCTGAACTTCCAATAGGGTTCCAGGTTAGCCATTACGGAATTGACGTATATTTCAAAGGTTTCCCACACCCGAAGGCCAGAACTGGTAGGCTCTTCTTCATAAGGAGGGGGTTCGTTATTGATGCCTGCCAGGAAGTTGTACAGGCATTTGGGCATTTCATCCACATTGTACCCTCCTTCGAGGGTTGCAAAAACATTGCTGAAGCGGCGCCCCAGCTGCTGGCCTACTTCATAAAAAAAGTTGGAGGAAGCCTTCAGGTCCAGCAGGAGGTCGTACTGATGGGCGTCGAAACCGGCGGATACCGCCACGACGTCCGGTTGGAACTGTTCGACCACCGGCAGGAAAAAGTTCAGGGTATCCTGCAAAATATCATCGCCGCTACCTGCGGGCAGCGGAACATTGACCGTGTATCCTTTGCCTTTCCCACTGCCGATCTCATCAACGAAACCATGGCCGGGGTAGGCCGGATACTGGTGCAGGGAAAAGTACAGCACCTTATCGGTATGGTAGAAGATGGCGGAAGTGCCGTCTCCCAGGTGGCCGTCAAAATCGAAGATCGCCACCCGTTTTCCTTCTTCCACCAGTTTCTGAGCGGCGATGGACACGTTGTTGAACAGGCAGAAGCCGGCGGCCCGGCTGGGGTGGGCATGATGGCCCGGCGGGCGCACCAGGGCA
>CAYVVK010001131.1:0-1202 GCA_964454855.1 uncultured Phaeodactylibacter sp.
GGGCTGGCGATCAGGATGCTGATGCCGCAGGCAGTACCCTAAGCCAGGGCTTGGATGCTAAGGAAGAACCGGAGGGCGGGCAGGCCTGCAACCTGGACGATCCGGACTGCCTGATGTGCGGAGCGTGATTGCAGTGGGCAGTATATGTATTCCGGCTTTCGCCTTCTCTTATCCGCCATAGCCGCAGGCGACGGCGGGCCCACTTCCGACTTCCGCCTTCCGGTTTCCGATTTCAAAATGGCTTTTCTTTCTCTTTATATATAACTTGCTGAAAACTGGGATGAGCGGCTCCGGCTGTTCATCCTTTTTTATTATTAGAAAATTGCAGTTGTAATGATTTGATAAGTAGTGTTTTGAGCCTGGTTACCCCAGTTTCTTCAAACTTCCGCCCACCTGGCCGGCCGGAGCTATTTCACAATTTTCTTGTATTCTTTTTTTGAGTATAGCACCGATAGGCTTATCTTGGTTGTCAGTTTGGGAATGGTGTTTCCCCAGTTCCGCCGTTTAATCGGGTGAAAGAGGTGTCCTCCCTGGAAAGCGGCACGGCATCATCCTCCGTGATTTTTTCTCCCTACCCCCACATTTTCAATCCAAACGCTTAAGAAGATTATGTGCCCTGCACATAGGTGATGTTCTACATACTTTTGAGTTCTACATAAACCACAGCTTGATGAGGCTACACCTACTTTGTATATGTTTGTTGCTGGCCCCACTTCAGGTGATCGCACAAGCCCGTTGGGAGGCGGGGTTGGGCCTGGCGGGGGCGGGTTATCAGGGGGAGCTGGTACCGGAATGGCATCCCGAATTCGGGGAGCTGTCTTCCGCCTACAGCCTCTTTGTACGTTACCATCTTGGGCTTGCCTGGGGCCTTCGGTTGCAGGCTACTTATACGGAAATAAGCGGAGATGACCGCAATTTTAACGCTCCGGCCTATGCCGAACGCAACTTTCGCTTCCAAAGCCAGCTCGCTATGGGCATGCTGGCACTGGAATGGGAACCCTGGGGCAGGCGCCGCTATCCGGACGGCCTGCAGTTCAACCACATCATTTCTCCTTATCTGTTTACCGGCCTGGGCCTGGTGAAGCTGGACCCGGCTGCCGACTTTTCCCAGGCCCGAAGCGATAAACTGGAACCCGCTATTCGCCGCGACAAGAATGTGAATTTTCCTCAGAACCGCTGGGCTCTTCCTCTGGGCGCCGGCA
>CAYVVK010001131.1:1212-1544 GCA_964454855.1 uncultured Phaeodactylibacter sp.
GCACCCTCATCGGGCTGGAAATCGCAACCACTACCGCCTTTACCGATTACCTCGACGGCATCAGCCAGGCTGGAAAATCTGATACCAATGACTGGTTTTCCTATGCAGGGGTTACCTTTTCTTTTCGAATGATCGCCAAGGATTCGGACCGGGACGGGATAGCCGACAAGGAAGACGGCTGCCCGCAGGTGCCCGGAGTGCTGACCGCCCGCGGCTGCCCCGACCAGGACGGAGATGGGGTGGAAGACCTGGAAGACATTTGCCCCGCCGATGCCGGCCTGCGCCACCTCAATGGCTGCCCTGATACGGACCTGGACGGCGTGGCCGACCAC
>CAYVVK010001132.1:0-1543 GCA_964454855.1 uncultured Phaeodactylibacter sp.
GGGATGGTCTGCAACACCCCAGCGACGCCCAGCACGCCCCCCGATAGTTTAGGGCTGCGGCTGATGAGAATACCCAGCGGAATGGCGAGCAGGGCGGCCAGGGCCAGGGAGATGAAGGCCAGGCCAATGTGTTCCAGCATCTGTTCGAGCAGCTTCTCTTTGTTGTCTCCGATGAATTCCCATAAGGCGGCGCCGGCGAGCGTTGGAAACAGCGGGCTGAAAGCAACAGGCAGAGAGGCAACCCCCAGAAAAGCCGGCCCGGCAAAGGCGCTGAAAGCTCCCCTTTGCCTTTTGCCTTTTACCTTTTTCGGTTTTATCTTTTTTAATCTTTCCACGAGCGCAGGGTTTGCCGAAAGAGAGAAAACAGGCCATCCAGGGTGAACCAGCGCTGCCGGCCATTATGAGTGGTGGTGCCAAACGGCTCCTCACCCTTTGCCAGCTCATAGAGTGCACTAAGAACGGGGGTGTCGGCGGAGAACTTCATGGCCTGCCCATCCGGCTTCTCGGCGAGGGGCAGTTCTTCGAATACATCCTTGAGGGTAGTGGCGCGCAATTCCAATTGGGCGGCCTTCTCGGAAATGAAGGAGCGCACGAACTCATTGGCGGGATGCAGCAGCAGTTCTTCGGGCTTTCCAAGCTGCTGCACTTTCCCCTGCTTGAGCAGGCAGATGAGGCCTCCCATCTCGAAGGCCTCCTCGATATCATGGGTGACCATAATGACCGTCTTCGTCTTCAGCTCTTCGATCTCTTTAAAATCACGGCGCGCCTGCTGCCGGGTAAGGGGGTCGAGGGCGCCGAAGGGCTCGTCCATCAGTACGATGGGCGGTTCGGCGGCCAGGGCCCGGGCGATGCCTACGCGCTGCTGCTGCCCGCCACTGAGCTCGTGAGGGTATTTATTCGATACCTGTTCCGGCGGCAGGCCGAGTTGTTCGAGCAGTGTGCTCACCCTGTCGCGTATACGTTCTTCCTTCCACTTCAGCAGGCGGGGTACTACTGCTATATTCTCCGCTACGGTATAATGAGGAAACAGGCCGATGTCCTGAATGACATAGCCCATGCGGCGGCGCATGCTTTCCAATGGCTGCTCCAGCACATTCTGGCCATCTACCTCCACCTCCCCGCTACTGGGGGCAATGAGCCGGTTGATCATCTTCAGCGTGGTGGTCTTCCCGCAGCCGCTGGGCCCGATGAGCGCCAGTGTCTGCCCGGTTTCCACCCGAAAGGAGACGCCGTCTACTGCCGTAAGATCGCCAAAGCGCTTGGTTAATTCCCTGGTTTCGATCACAGTTTTGTGGTTTGGGGAAAGATAGGGAATTTTGGGGATTAGAGGTTGGCACGCAGAGGCGCAGGGTACGCAGTGGGAGAATAGGGTTTAAGGCTTGGGATTTATACTAAGCGAGGTAGCCAAGTGCAAACGAAAATCGCAAATCAAAAATCGAGACTCAAAAATCAAGAATCACCCCTCCTCGCCCACCAGGCGGCGCAGGCCCGCGAGGGCCACCCGCTCCGGCACCCGGGCCAGCAGCGTATTACGCAGGCGGGC
>CAYVVK010001133.1:0-1537 GCA_964454855.1 uncultured Phaeodactylibacter sp.
CGCCGGCGAAGTTGCCGGCCAGGCGGGCTACGTCGTTGCGGCCGCCTGAAAAGCGGGACACCTCCTCCAGGTTGAAGGAACGGGCGCTGATGGTGGCCATCTCGTTGTTGGTCTTTCCCTTTTCTACCCGGCCGCTGACGACCACCTCGTCCATCTGCACGACGCTCTCTTCCAGGCTGATCTCCAGGGAAACTTCCTTGCCGGCAGTGGCCAGCACATTGGGTATGGTAACCGTGTTGTACCCCAGATAGCTGATGCGCAGGCTGTGGCGCCCGACCGGCACCTTGGGTATGGCAAAGCGGCCGTCGATGTCGGTGGCCGCGCCCCGGCTGCCATCCACAGTAAGTAATTCTACCGTAGCCCCGATAACGGGCATCTCGGATTGCTGGTCAACGACCGTGCCTTTGATGGTTTGAAAAGCCTGGCTCCAGGCGGCCGGAGCCAGGGTGAGTATAAACAGGATTGGAAATAGGATCTTCTTCATGGCTGTCAATAAGGTGTGTGGGTGAAGGAAATAATTTGCTAATGCCCTTCAAAAATGCGGGAAATACAGGGTTATAGACAGGCATTTCTGGTGAACTGTAAGACTGGGGGAATGAATCGTCGGAAGTGGAGGGCCGGTTGTGGAAAGGAATCTCCCAATCCCGTATCTTTGCCCCATGATCGACTTCAAATCCCGCAGTTGGTTTGAGCAGTACCTGGCCTATCGCAGCCGGCAGCCGCTCGAGTTGGAAGAGATGCGCCCACTGTCGGAAGTGGTGGAGCGGCAGGCCAGGGAGCGCTTTGAGAGCCTGCGGCACCCGCTGTACCTCTGCCTGCAGCACTCGGGCATGCTCTATGGCTTTCCCATCGACTACCCTTTTCGGGACCCCTCGGGTTTTGTGGCCGGGCTGTCGGCCGGCTGGCGCGCCAAGCTGATCCTGCTCGACACCATTGTGTATACCATCGCCCTGGAGGAGGGATACGAGGAAGAGCCGCCGCCCCCGGAGCTGGTGGCGCAGGTGGGCCGTTGCCTGCGCATTTATTTCAGGCAGTTGCATTACCACAGCAAAGGGGAGGCCATCGACCATATCGAGCAGGCCTTGTTCGAGCGGGTGCGGTATAAAAAAAGCCAGCTCGACTTCCGCAAAACGGGCATCAACACTCATCTTTTCTGGGATCTGTACTTCTTCCGCGAGTATTACCGCGAGCAGCAACAGGCCGGTTTCCGGGAAGAAGATTACTTCCCGTCCCTGCTGCAGCGCCGGAGAGAGATGAAGATACTCACCCTTAAGGTGCTGGTGGCTGCGGCGCATGCCGACTGGAAGATCGTGCGGCAGGAGAAGCGGCTCATTCGGCAGTTCCGGCGCTCGGCCCGCAGCCTGAGCGTAGGCAGCCGCAGGCAGGTCCGAAATCTGTTCCGCATGGGGCTTTCGCTGACGGACATACAGTTTCCGCAGCTCGACTGTATCGCCCGCCGCTTCCTCATGGACGTCTGTCTGCTGGCCATATTTTCCGATTCCGACATCGACCTGATGGAGGACGCCTTCATCCGGGA
>CAYVVK010001134.1:0-1530 GCA_964454855.1 uncultured Phaeodactylibacter sp.
CGGTATCCAGTTTGGGGGTTACGACCACTCAAAGAACAAATCCTTTTTGTAGCTATGCTTCTCGGATATTGGATCATTATGCTTTGGTATTTATGGCCTGGACTGGATGCAACTTTAAGGTTGCCCATAAGTATCTACAGTGCTGTTCTGGTTAGTATGGCTGGATTTGCCATGGCATACGCCAAGAAAGTAAAAACCCCGAAGGCTGCACAAATCATTGTCCCCGGGGCTCTATTATTTGTTATCTCCGATAGTTTGATAGCGCTGGACCGATTTTCCCCGCTGCCCATATGGCAACTCAGTTTCCTGATTATGCTCACTTATGTACTGGCACAGGGCCTGCTCATTATAGGGATTGACAAAGTATTCATCCAAGCGAAATAGGATGTTTTACGCAGTTCCGCGGTTGCGGGTAAGCCAAATGGATAGGCCCAATCTAAAGGGAAACAAAACCGCTGCAATAACGGCACCCACCGCAAACAGAAGCATTTCTGCGTGTAGGTAACGACCCAATGACTGCTCTTTTTTTAAGGGTAATTGCCCCAGGATGGCTTGCATACCATTTTCATCCAAAAAGGCCTGAAAGCTATTCAGTTCTTGAACCATGAAGAAAACGACGGGAAAGGAGAAAAATATCAAGACCTGCTTGAGCTTTTGTTGCTTTGCCAGAAAAGTATACGGCAAGAGGAAAATGTAGCGACTAAGGGTAATGAAGGCGATTACAAAGGTGATATTAGCCCACATGAACCGGTAGGTACCGGTGGTATAGTAAACGGGCAAAACAACAGCGATGGAAGCGATTGCCGTCAGCAACCACCACAACCCTTCCATTTGGGCAATCTTCGATTTGGAATCCTGCACGTTGGTCATATTAAAAGATTCAACTAAAAAAGGCTACCCGCGATGCGGATAGCCTGAGTTTGTTTTGTGTTGGCGGCGACCTACTCTCCCACCAGGGGCAGTACCATCGGCGCTAAGGAGCTTAACTTCTCTGTTCGGAATGGTAAGAGGTGGAGCCTCCTTGCTATAACCACCAACAATTCTTGGCTGAGCCTGTCAGCTATTCTTGTTGTTCGGACCGACTACCACATTTGGCAGTGAGGTCTGAGCAGATGCTCTTTGTAACATTGACAGTTGGTAAGAAGAAGCTTACAAAGCTTATTAGTAAACTAAAGAATAAGAAAAAAAGGAAGCTTTCGGGTAATTAGTACTACTCGGCTCCATGCATCACTGCACTTCCACCTATAGCCTATCAACCTGATCGTCTTTCAGGACCCTCATGGAATACTCATCTTGAAGACGGCTTCGCGCTTAGATGCTTTCAGCACTTATCCAAACCGAAGGTAGCTACCCAGCAATGCCCCTGGTGGAACAGCTGGTACACTAGTGCTTCGTCCTTTCCGGTCCTCTCGTACTAGGAAAGGGCCTTCTCAAGTTTCCACGACCACAGTGGATAGGAGACCGACCTGTCTTACGACGGTCTGAACCCAGCTCGCGTGCCGCTTTAATGGGCGAACAGCCCAACCCTTG
>CAYVVK010001135.1:0-1526 GCA_964454855.1 uncultured Phaeodactylibacter sp.
GCCAGCCCGGCGTAGAGCGAGATGTTGCGGTCTGTGGGTGCCGAGAAAAGATTTGGCGATTCCGGACCGAAGAGGGTGATGACACGTATCGGGGTCAGAGCGGCAAAGTGGGCGGGGCCGCTATCGTTGGTGATCAGGAGGGTCGAGAGCGTGTAGAGCACCAGCAGCTGGCGCAGGGTGGTTTGGCCGGCGAGGGATCGGCAGCGCGGGCTATCAATTTCCCCGGCCAATCGCAGTCCGGCGGCGCGTTCATCCGGCCCACCGGTAAAAAGGACATGGGCATCCGGGAACTGATCGAGAATTTTCCGGGCCAGGTGCAGGTAGTTATCACGGGACCACTTGCGCAGCGGAATGAGATCACTGGCATTGGCATTGAGTAAAATCAGGCGGCTGGTTCCGGGGTGAATTCCGGCTTTTTCCAGAATGGCTTCTACTTCCTTCTGTTCTTCTTCTGACGGAATGAACTCGGGGAAAGTAATGGGTGCATTGGTTGGGGGAACAAAGTCAAAGGTGGGGAAATTTTCAGGAGGCTGCTCAATAGCGGCCACCAGAGATTCAAATAAGTGCACTGTGTGGAACTGGGGGTTGTAGAGCACGCGATGGGTCATCAAATCACCCCGGTATGGCCCTTCTTCATAATAGCCGTGCAGGCCAATGCGTCTCCCGGCGCCGCTGAGGTAGGTCAGAGCCCCGGAGAACCGGGCAAAAAATTCAAGATCAATGGCGGTATCAACCCTCAGGCGATTCATACGCCAGACCAACTGAAGGAAGCCGAAGGCCATGTCCTTGAGACTGGTTGTGGAAATGGTGAGGACATTTTCACGGGGGATAAGATCCATGACATCGAGAATGAACCGGTTTTCCTCGAAAGCGGCAAAATAGACGTTATCTCTTCCCACCAGTCCGATGGCACGGCGCAGTGCCGGAGCCGCCAGGACTGTGGATCCCTGCTCGGCCAGCTTCATAAAAAGAATGGTCTGCGGAGGTGAGGGGGTAGATCGGGAAAAAACAGACAGGCAACTGCGGTGCAGGGTGAGCAGCCAACATAGCGGGCCGAAGATAAAACGGTCAATCCAGTGCAGACGTTCGACAGAGGTGGGCAGCGGCATGTGTCACTATGAGTTAGCATTGCCTGTGCGTGCTGTCAGGCACAAGTTTCAGAACCAATTACGAATACGACAAACTTTGATTGCACTTGTTCATGCCCGCTGCATGGCTAATTAAGAGTGGAATGAATGACATATTCGACAAGGGGGAGTGGAGGATCCGATGGATCGGGTTCATGCTGCTTTTGTCAGGTATTGCCATCATTTACGGCCAGACGCTGGGTTTTGAATTTGTCGGTTACGATGATCCTGATTATGTCACCAGCAATGAACGCGTGCTTCAGGGGTTAACCTGGGAAAATATCCGCTGGGCCTTTACGACCTTGGAAGCCAATTTCTGGCATCCTCTGGTCTGGCTTTCACTCATGCTCGACCGGACGCTTTTCGATGCGCGACTGAAGCACGACCTGAGGACGGATG
>CAYVVK010001136.1:0-1518 GCA_964454855.1 uncultured Phaeodactylibacter sp.
AGGCCGAAGAGCACGGCAAGGCCTTCATCCATCCTTTCAACGACGAGCGCATCATCGAAGGGCAGGGCACCGTCGGCCTGGAGATCCTCGAAGATTGCGACCGCACCCTCGACTACGTCTTCGTGGCCATCGGCGGCGGCGGGCTGGCCTCCGGCCTGGGCAGCTATTTCAAACAGCTGAGCCCCAATACCCGCATCATCGGCGTGGAACCGGAAGGAGCGCCCGCCATGTACGAATCGCTGAAGGCCGGCGAGCCGGTCACCCTGCACCACATCGACAGCTTTGTGGATGGCGCCGCCGTGCGCCGGGTAGGGGACATTACCTTCCGCATCGCCCAGCAGGTCGTCGATGATATGGTGCTGGTACCGGAGGGTAAGGTCTGCAGCACCATCCTGCAGCTGTACAACGAGGAAGGCATTGTGGTGGAACCCGCCGGCGCTCTGGCCGTGGCCGCTCTCGACTTTTACCGGGACCAGATCAAGGGTAAGAACGTAGCCTGCGTGGTCAGCGGCAGCAACAACGACATCACCCGCACCGAAGAGATCAAAGAGCGTTCCCTGCTCTACGAGGGCCTGAAACACTACTTCATCATCCGCTTCCCGCAGCGGGCCGGTGCTCTGCGCGAATTTCTCAATAACGTGCTCGGCCCCACCGACGACATCACTCACTTCGAATACACCAAGAAACACAACCGCGAGGCCGGCCCGGCTCTGGTCGGCATTCAGGTACATAAAAAGGAAGATTACGAAGCCCTGCTTGGCCGCATGGATGAGCACCACATCAGCTATCAGACGCTGAACGACCAGCGGATGTTGTTTGAGTTGCTGGTATGATCAGGCGGAATTTTTCCCTCACCGCCTGATTCCTCCTCCCCCGGAAGCCGAAGCGCTAAAACCAGGCTGTATCAGGCCTTTGTCAGCCCAGCTGCAATCTGCTGAGGTAAAATGGCGTATATTAGAAAGCAGTAAAAACCTGCTTGCCATGTGCTCCATTTTTCTGTTATGCTTTCTTTTCCCTTTCCTGACTTCCCTGTTTGCTCAGGATAACTACGAATATGTTTTCCAAAGCCGGCATGGAAAAATAAACGACGTAGCAGCGTCGAACGGGAAGCTTCTGGCTGGTGGTTCCACAGAAACCTGCCGGGAACCCTTGGTGGCGCTTTTCGATGCCGATGGCGCACTACTGTGGAAAACGAAGCCCTACGACTGCGGCTACTGCAAAACCGATGATGTGGAATTTGCCGCCAATGGAGATATTTTAGTGGGAGGAGACTGGTAGGAAGGCCCGGGATTGTATTTCATCTCCTACAATATCCGTGGTAACTAACCATGGGGCTTCGAAAGTGAGCTCATTCATCCTTGCTTCAGAGTCACAGGCAAATTTCAACTGTAGCGTTGGGCGTTTTTATCAAACCATTGTCGATGAAGTGCTGCCTCCCGGAGAAACTTTGAGGCTGGAATTCCTGCTTAGCGACGCGCGTTTAATAAGTGTCGTGTTTGGCTAGGCCAGTGATTTTTT
>CAYVVK010001137.1:0-1513 GCA_964454855.1 uncultured Phaeodactylibacter sp.
CGAGCAAGTCGACAGAATTGTGGAGGAGTCCGAGCTTAGCGTGGAACGACTTCACCAATGTCACTACCGAGGCCTTCTGCTTCGGCAGTTGCACCAGCTGCGAGCCCAACGCCGCCATCGACCGGCAGCTGATGGGCTCCCTCAGCCTCTTCCCCAACCCCAGCGACGGCCGCTTCACCGCCGCCTTCCAACTGCCGGAACACCGACAGCTGACGATCAACATTTACAACGCCATGGGGCAATTGCTGCAAACGCAGAGCAGCACTTTCCCCGCCGGCGACAACACCATAAACCTCGATGTACAGGCCAAAGGCCTGTTGTTCGTGGAATTCACCGGCAGCCGGGGCAAGGCCTACCGGCGGGTGGTGGTGCAGTAAGTTAGTATACGTTTGAGGTAAAGACTGAGGTTGAGGTTGAGAAGCAACCATGCTGTAGCTCTTTCTCAACCTCAACCTCAACCTTAGCCTCAACCTCAACCCGTAATCAAACCGGCTAAAAAACAAAACGCTCATCACTAATGAAACGCCCTTTCCTACTCCTTCTTCTCCTTTTGTATTGTATTCCATCGCCGGCACAACAGGCCGTTTCCGGCAATCTGCGCCAGTACATCGGCCAGGCCATAGACGGTATGCCCGGCAGTTCCGGCAACCAGTTCACCAATCTGGGGCCTTCGCAGGAAGAGGATTGGCGGGCCCTGTTCCAGCTGATCCTGGAGGAGGATTTCCCGGAGGCTGCCATGGCGGCCACCGACCTGCAATACCGCCTGCTGCGGTTCACCGATGAGGCCAGCATGCAGGAGTTCTTCCTGCTGGAAAAAACCGAGGGAGGAGCCAACCACTGGGGCACCTATGTGTTTAAGCCCGATGCCTGCCGCCGGCTGGTGGTGCAGTGCCCGCACCCCAGGTTCGATTCCAATACCGGGGATCAGGGCATTTACGCCTACCTGGGCCTGAACGCCTACGCCTATTTCCTGAGCGGCACCCACCGCTGCAATCACCTGAGCCCCTCGGGTTGTTCGGGCTCCACCTCAGTGTGCGGCACGAGTGCCCCGTACCGGCGCTCCGATGTACCTCACAATACCCGCGCCGCCTTTCATGTGGCTACCGAAGTGCTGTTCAACTACTTTCCGGATCTGTATTTCGTGCAACTGCACGGCTTCGGCCGACAAAGCAGCGACCCTTACGTCATCATGAGCAACGGCAGCCGTGACATTCCCACCCCCGACAAGGCCGCAGCCATCCGGGACGCCCTGCTGGCCAGCGACCCTGCCCTGACTTTTAAGATCGGCCACCTGGACCTCGGCTGGAACCGCCTGCTGGGCTTCACCAATACCCAGGGCCGCTACATCAACGGCAGCAACGAGCCCTGCACCCAGGGCGCCGGCAGCGGCAACGGCCATTTCATTCACATCGAACAGGAGTTCTCCAGGCTGCGCGCGGGAGAATCACAGTGGGTAAAAATGCGGGACGCCCTGCAGGACGCCTTTGCCTGCACACCGGTTGCCACACAGGAG
>CAYVVK010001138.1:0-1509 GCA_964454855.1 uncultured Phaeodactylibacter sp.
GCCTTCAAACCGCAGTAATACGGCGAGGCAAAAGGCGCAGACGGATCACCGCTCGTCAGATGGAGCGCCTGAAGGGAGAAATTATCACAGGATTTTGCAGCCCAAACTAAGAACAAAAGGCGGCCTCATCTAGTGTTACGGGATAAAGCGCAGTAATAAAATGAGTGAGAACAGGAATATAGAAGAAGTGATCAAGGAAGTCAAAAATATTTTTGCTTCTCATCTCGAGAAAAACAGCTTTCGCAAAACCCCCGAGCGATTTGCCATTCTTGAAGAGATCTACAAGCGTACCGATCATTTTGACGCCGAGGCGCTGTATATCCACATGAAGAATCAGAACTATCGCGTCAGCAGAGCAACGGTTTACAATACCCTCGAATTACTTGTCAACTGTGACCTGGTGAAAAAGCACCAGTTCGGCAAAAATCTGGCGCAATACGAAAAATCGTATGGCTTCAAACAACACGACCACCTGATCTGCGTTGATTGTGGAAAGGTACTGGAATTCTGTGACCCTCGCATACAGCAGATCAAGAACATGATGGGAGGGCTGCTGAAGTTCAATATCACCCATCACTCTCTCAACCTTTATGGACAGTGCGACGGAGCATGCCCCCGCACCGCCAGGCCAAAGGCCAAAGCAGATGTGGCCGAGAAGGAAGGGTAGTTTCCTAAATCATTCGCAATACACTTAAATTTCCCATGAACCCGAATTACTCGATTATCAGAAAAGATGAGGTGCAGGTACTGGAAGTACACAACCTCCTCAATGAACTCGCCAACAAAGAGATTATGCAAGCGGCGCAGTCCAGGATCGACGAAGGCTTTTCCAAGTTTGTGATCGACCTCAGAAAGATACAGTTCATGAACAGTGTGGGGCTGAACTTTCTCATTACCCTCAGGGCCAGGTCGAATGACAAAGGCGGCCAGGTGGCTGTGGCCAACGTTTCTCCTAAAGTAATGCAGCTGCTCGAAATGACTAAGCTACAGGATTTGTTCCCGGTGAATGCTTCCGTCGACGAAGCCGTACAATCACTGATGGCTCACCATTAAAAGCCGGATATACCACAATAAAAACCTAATGGGGCAAAGGAATCCATTAGGTTTTTGTAGTTTATGGGGCGGTACATAAAGAATAAACGTAAATTTACACCTCCTAAACAAAACTGAACTAAACGATTAAAACAATGGCAATCGACGTTATTTTAGGCCTTCAGTGGGGTGACGAGGGAAAAGGCAAGATCGTTGACTATCTGGCGGCCGGTTACGATATAGTGGCGCGTTTTCAGGGCGGCCCCAATGCCGGGCACACCCTCAAATTCGATGGGAAGAAATTCGTGCTGCACACCGTGCCCTCCGGCATTTTCCGCCCGGGCCTGCTCAACCTGATCGGCAACGGCGTGGTCATAGACCCCATCACACTGTCGGCAGAAATAGAAGAGCTGAAACAGGCGGGAGTTGATTTTCAGGATCGGCTCCTGGTTTCCCGAAAAGCCCACCTCATCCTCC
>CAYVVK010001139.1:0-1501 GCA_964454855.1 uncultured Phaeodactylibacter sp.
TGGCGGTATCGGCAGGCAGGCGGCGCTCCGAATAAGCGGCCGCTAAACACATACCGTTCGGCCGTGCAAAGAAAACGCCGTTTCGTTCGCGAAAGACTGTAGAAGTTTATGCTGGCCCGCTGGGCCGTGCCGCGCTATTATTGTTGTTACACGGGGCGCTGCCCCGTGCTAGGGTATATTGGCCCGTCGGGCCGTAAGTAGAACGAAACAAGCGATGCTATAGCATGCCGTAGGCCTGTAATATTGATTTAAAAGCGGTATAACTACAGCCCCATTTCCCTTACCCGCCGCTTCGATTCCCCTCAGGCATCCTGTTTCACGGGGCAGCTCAGCATCCAGGCGATACCGAACTTGTCGGTTATCATCCCGAGGCGGCCGCCCCAGAAAGTGTCCTGCAGCTCCATCGTCACCTTTCCGTCTTTCTTTAATTTATCGAAAGTTGCTTCCAACTGGGAAAGGCCCTCGAGGTTTAGGCTGAGTTGGACCCTGGCCCCTTCACCGCCGGAGTTTAGAGAGCTGCCAGGCATGGTATCGGAAGCAAAGATCTCGCCGCCCCGGAACTTGAGGCTGGCGTGCATCACCCGGTTTTTGGCCTCCTCCGGTACGTTCTCCATCTGGCCGTCGCCGAAGCGGCCCATAGAGGTGATCTCGCCGCCGAGGGCGTTCTTATAGAAATACATGGCTTCTTCACAATCGCCATCGAACATGAGGTAGGGTGTTAGGTTTGGCATAATGGTATGGTTTTGTGGTTTCAAAAATACAAATTGTTTTTATTTTAAGCAAATTGTTTTAAATATGTTTCCACAATTGATAATGGCCCCAAAAGAACCGTCAATTCGTTATTTTCGTTATTTTTTGGAAAAAAGCAATGGAAATAGAAGAAAGCAAGTTGTTAAAGCGAATAACGGTAGATCCACATATATGTCATGGCAAGCCTACTGTCCGGGGGCTTCGGTATCCGGTAGAAAGCCTACTTGAACTACTAGTGCTTTGGGAGTGAATTAATTGACAGGTAGTTGGTGTTATAATAGATTGATAACCCGTTGATTATTTCGACTGCCGACTGTCAACTATTTACTGCCGACTGCACTAGCCTCTGGAATGACCCATCAGGAAATTCTTGATGATTACGAAGACCTGGAGGAAGAAGATCTTCAGGCTTGTTTGTTATTTGCGGCAAGGCTCATGTTGAAAAGGGGCCACTTTTTCTACTCCCACCTCACCACCCCCTGCCGCTCCCGGTTCGCCACTAACCTCACCACATCCGGCCGCGCATAATGCCCGGAAGGGTCAAAATTCTGCCGCTCCTCCCGCACGCGGGCGTGGTGCAGCGTAGCAATTTTCAGGCATTCCTCTCCCACCACCGGCTCCAGCAGCCAGCTGCCGTCCGGGTTGGCGATGCAGGAGCCGCCGTCGGCCAGCACGGCCGGCGCCATTTCCCGGATCAGCTCGGCATGGGGAATACCCTCGGGAATATCCTCCCGCCGCATCAGGCCGCTGA
>CAYVVK010001140.1:0-1501 GCA_964454855.1 uncultured Phaeodactylibacter sp.
GCAGAAATTTTCCGGCGAGTAACTGTTGGGCATAAAAGGGGGTGTGAGGCCAGCCTGTGCGAACGGGTGGCCCTCATTCAGAACGGCCGGATCCTGAGCATCGACAAACCGGAAGCCATCGTGGCCGGCTTTGACAAGCCGCTGTTGGCAGTAAAGGCCGACAACATGTACCGCCTCATTCAGGACCTGCGGGATTTTGAGGCCACTCACAGTGCTTTCCCCTTTGGAGAATACGTGCACCTGGCACTCAAGGAGCAGATCTGGCCGGAAGTAATACATGCCTACCTGGCCGGCAAGGAACATCAGAATATCGAGATACAGCCGGCGAAAGCCACTATTGAGGATTCATTTATGGAACTGATGAAGGGGTGAGGGGAAGTGGGAAGTCGGAAGTCGGAAGTGGGAAGTGGGAAGCTCGTCCGGTTGAGCCATTAAATACCAATTCATGCAATTCACAACAATATGCAACTTGCAATAACTGCCGACAAGCTGACCAAAAAATTCGGCGACTTCACCGCCGTCGACCAGATCACTTTTGAGGTGAAAAAAGGAGAGATCTTTGGCTTCCTCGGGGCTAACGGCGCCGGCAAGACCACGGCTATGCGCATGCTCAACGGCTTGTCGCGCCCTACCTCCGGGCAGGCGGAAGTGGCCGGCTTTGACGTCTACCGGGAAGCGGAAAAGATCAAGCGCCAGATCGGGTACATGAGCCAGAAGTTTTCTCTGTACGAAGACCTCACGGTGCGGGAGAACATTCAGTTCTACGGCGGCATCTATGGCCTGCCGATGAAAGAGATCCGCCGGCAGATCAGGGAACTGATCGGGGAGCTGGACATGCAGCGGTTTGCCAATACACTGGTACAGTCCATCCCCCTGGGCTGGAAGCAAAAGCTGGCCTTTTCTATCGCCATCATGCACCAGCCCGATATCGTTTTCCTCGACGAGCCTACGGGAGGGGTAGACCCCATCACCCGGCGGCAATTCTGGGAGATGATCTACAAAGCTGCCGACGGCGGGATGACCGTTTTCGTGACCACTCATTATATGGACGAAGCAGAGTACTGCGACCGGGTCTCCATCATGGTGGCTGGTGAAATTGCCGCCCTTGATACCCCACACGCCCTGAAACAGCAATTTGATGCAGAGAATATGAATGAGGTTTTTCTGAAACTCACCCGCCCCAACCAGGAATCATCATGAAGCAATTCGGCATTTTCATCCGCAAGGAGTTCTACCACATTTTTCGCGATCGCCGCACGCTGCTCATCCTGCTGGGCATGCCGGTGGTGCTGGTGCTGCTCTTTGGCTTTGCCATCACGAATGAGATCGACAATGCCCGCATTGCCGTGCTCGACCAGTCGAAGGGAGAAATGAGCCGGGATATCATCGAGAAGCTGGTAGCTTCCGGTTATTTTATCATCGACGAGAACCTGCAAGAGGTAAGCCAGATCGAGCGCCATTTTCAGCAGGGGAAAACCAAGATGGCCATTGTCTTTCCGCC
>CAYVVK010001141.1:0-1500 GCA_964454855.1 uncultured Phaeodactylibacter sp.
CTTGCTGCGGTCCAGGATGGGCAGCTTCTGCCGGGTCAGCACCAGCATGCTCGGCCCTTTCTTTCGGCGAATGGCCGCGCGCCAGGCGTAAGTGGCCTCGTTGGCGTCGGCCGGGCGGATGAGGCACATATGGGGCATGGCCCGGAAAGAGGCGAGCTGTTCGATGGGCTGGTGGGTGGGGCCATCCTCGCCCAGGCCGATGGAATCGTGGGTCATCACGTAGATCACCGGCAATTCCATCAGGCAGGCCAGGCGAATGGCCGGGCGGGCATAGTCCGTAAAAATAAAGAAGGTGGCGGCGAAGGGGCGGATGCCACCGTGCAGGCTCATGCCTGAACTGGCCGCCGCCATATTGTGTTCGCGTACGCCCCAGGCAATATTGCGGTTGTCGTATTTTCCTTTGGCGAAGTAGCCGGAAGACTTGATCAGGGTTTTGGTGGAGGGTTCCAGGTCGGCGCTGCCGCCCAGCAGCCAGGGCAGGCGGGGCGCAATGGCGTTAATCACATCCGAAGAGACCGCCCGGGTAGCCATGGGGCCATCGGTGGGCTTATAATCGGGAATGTCCTGATCCCAGCCCTCGGGCAGTTCCTGTTGGTGATACTGCTCAAACTGCTTCCTTAGTTCCGGATATTTCCTGCCGTAGCTTTCCATCCGCTGCTGCCACCCTTTCTGCCACTTTTCCCCGCGGCTTACCGCCTGCCGCATGTGGTTCTTCACTTCTTCGGGCACCAGGAAATGTTCCTCTTCCGGCCAGCCATAAGCTGCTTTCGTTCTTCTCACCTCTTCTTCTCCCAGCGGTGAGCCGTGTACCTCCGGCGTATCCTGCATATTCGGAGAGCCGTAACCGATGTGCGTCCTCAGGATGATCATAGAGGGCTTGTCGGCAGCCTCTTTGGCCTTGGTGTAGGCTTCGGAGATGGCCTTAAGGCCGTTTCCTTTCTCTCCCAGGTCCTGTACGTGCCAGCCGTAGGCCTCGAAGCGCCGGGCCACATCGTCGGAATAGGTGATGTCGGTATCGCCTTCTATGGAAATGTGGTTGTCGTCGTACAGGCAGATCAGCTTGCCCAGGCCCAGGTGGCCGGCCAGGGAGGCCGCTTCGTGGGAAGCGCCTTCCATCAGGTCGCCATCGCTGCAGAAGACATAGGTGTGGTGATCCACAATGGCCTGATCTTTCTTATTGAACACGGCAGCCAGGTGGGCTTCCGCCATGGCCATGCCCACTGCCGTCATAAAACCCTGCCCCAGCGGGCCGGTGGTGGTTTCCACACCCGGCGTCATGCCATGCTCGGGATGGCCGGGAGTGATGCTGCCCCATTGCCGGAAATTTTTGATCTCTTCCAGGGATATGTCGTAGCCCGTCAGGTGCAGCAGGGCGTATTGCAGCATGGAAGCATGCCCGTTGGAGAGCACAAAGCGGTCGCGGTTCAACCAGAGCGGGTCTTTGGGGTTGTACCGCAGGTGCTCCATATACAGCACGTAGGCCGCCGGCGCCAGCGCCAT